>DATENJ010000058.1:0-3730 GCA_035275125.1 Actinomycetes bacterium
CCGTACGACCTGCGCAGGCCGGTCGCCGTGCTCGCCGCTTGGATGAGGTCGTCGTCATTCCCCCTCGGTTCGTCACCGTGACCCTGGTGGCCTACCCATCGCCCACGACGGCGTAGGCGCGAACCGGGAAGCTGCCGATGCCCACGACCTGCGGCGGGGCGGCATGGAAGCGAAAGCCGTCCGGCGGGAGCTGGTCCAGGCCGCACAGGTGCTCCACGATCGGGATGCCGGCCGCCAGCAGCGCCGTGTGCGCCGGCCGCGACGGGCCGCTGGTGTCGTCGATGTTGAGCGAGTCGATGCCGACCAGCCCGGCCTGCTGCTGGACCAGCCAGTCGGCGGCGGCGGCGGTGAGGAAGGGGTTGCCGGTGCCGTAGTGCTCGGTGCCCCAGTGGCGGTGCCAGCCGGTGTGGACCAGCACGGCCCGACCGCGAACCTCGTGGGAGGCCAACGCGTCGCGATCGATCGCGCGCCGCCCAGCACCGACCCGGACCACGACGCCGTCGAGGTCGGCGACCCGCTGCAGGGGCAGGCCGGCCACGTCGGTCGCACCGGCGAAGCGGTGGAACGGGCTGTCGAGGTAGGTGCCGGTGTTGGCCACCATCGAGATGCGCTCGATGTGGAACTGGGTGCCTGGCCCGTAGCGGGCGGGGGAGGCCTCCCTGGGCAGGTAGTCGCTGATCTCGGGTCCGGGCAGCCCCGGGTAGGTGACCATGCCGTGGTGGATCTGGTGACTCAGCTCGACAAGACGGCGTGGGCGAGCACGAGCACCTCTTTCCGCAGGTCGTTCCATTTCTCTCCTTCTTTGGCGTCGCTCGGCTGCACCCGGCTGCATGCCAGGAAGCAAGGGGCGACGAGGTTCGCGCATGGCTGGTTGATCTCCCTTGAGGAGGGTCGCTCCGTTGGCTGACCAGGCCTCGCCAAGGCCGCGATCCGTCCGCATGTGTCCGATGCCCGAGGTCGTGGCTCGGCGCCATGCGACCGCGTTGGTCAAGGCCCACAGCCAGGTTCAGCGACGGGCACGTTTGGGCATTTGGTACAGACCGTGACGCGGGTCGGGGCCCTGGCGAGTCTCATCGGCTTGCTGCTTGCGGGGACCGAAAGGAGTCGATGAGGGCGGGCAGATCGGCTGGTTGGGGCGCGGACAGATAGGGGAACGCCGGGGTGGCAAGGCGTGGGGCGGAGGCGTTGGCGAGGGTCGAGCCGGCGAGCACGGCGACGGCGAGGTCGAAAGCGTTATCGCCAAGCGCCCGCCCGTTGCCACCGTCGGGGTGGAAGGCAGCCGGCTCACCGGGCCGGTAGCCCAGCACGTCAGGGAGAAACGCCGCCACTACCCGCGCGGCGTGGCCGTCAGGATCCGACAGCCCGGCCAGGTGGGCGGCGGTAGCGGCGATGCGGCGGACCCGCTGGCCGTGGGTGGCCGGGTCGGTGGCCGGCGCGCCGGCGTTCAGGGTATCCAGTTCCGCTTCGGTGTCGGGAGGGTTGAAGAACAGGGGGCGCAGCATTGCCTGGCCGATGCGGCTGACCTGTTGTTGCGGGGTGTGACCGTCGCCGGTGAGGCTGATCCGTGCCCACAGGGCGATCCGGGTGCCGCCGAGGGCGGCGTCGGGCAGCTGCAACGCGATGGCGGTCACGTCACGGCCGGCGAAGGTGTTGCTGGGGTCGTCGGTGAACACCTCGGGGGCGTAGCGCCCCTCGGCCAGGGCTTGGAGGAACCTGCCGACGGCGATGCCGTCGCCGTTGAAGGGATCGGCGGCCAGCCCGGCCCAGGCCAGCCCGTCGTCGCCGAGGGAGAACACCGCACCGGTGCGGCCCTCGCCCAACAGTGTCCCGGCCGTGCCGTGGCGGGCGGCGGGGCCGTCGGCGCGGAGGATCCGAACCTGTTGCTGCCCGTGGTCGTCGGGCTCGGTGAAGGTGACGCGCAGGGCGAGGTTCTCGCTGGTGCCGCCGTCGCTGGTCACGGCGAATTCGTAGAGGGCGTCGGGTCGGAAGGTTGTCGGGGAGGAGCGTCCGGCGTCGGGGTTGACGGTCAGGATCAGCGCTGTGGCGCCGGGTGCGGCCGGGAAGGCGTACAGGTCACAGGGGTTGATGCGTCCGTCGGCGCGGTCGGCGGCGCTGTCGAAGTGGTGCGACACGGATCGGTCCCCCTTCAGTCGTTCCAGACGAGCTACGGGAGTGGAAGCAACTACCTTGACCAATAAGGCCGGTTGCTCCTACGGCGCCCTGATGCGGACGGTCCAGCCCCGGGCGCGGAGGTGACGGGCGGCGGCCAGCGCGAGCACGGCCACGACCACCAGCTCCACCTGCAGCGGCCAGCGCCAGGCCTCCAGAGCGCGCCATACCCAGCGGCCGGCCAGGTGGACGACCGGCGCCAGCAGCAGGTCGTGTGTCTGCCCCAGGCTGACCAGCCACACCACCCGGACGACGGGCCTGGTCTTGCCGACGTCGGCCAGCAGCCCGGCACGGCTGAAGCCGCCGATGGCGCCGCCGATCGCCAGCCCCGCCCACCACCAGCGCCCCGCCGGCGGCTGCTTGGTCACCGCACCGTCACCTCCTGCAGCCACCTGCTGCAGCCACCTGGTCCGCATGACGCCTGGGTTGGTGGGGTGATCAGACGAACCGGAGAGCCGTGACCGGCATGCAGCAGCGCGCCACCTAGCAGGGACACGATCGCGGCCCGCTGGATCGCCTGGGCGGGGCCGCTGACCGGCGGTCTGCAGTACTGCGTGGGATAGACCGGGCAGGGTCTGGCCCCCAGCAGCGGGGTCGCCGCCAGCGCCGAGAAGCCATGCCGGCTTGGCTCCTCGGCGCAGCGGGTTAGCTGCCGAGTGGCCCACGGCGCGGAGGGCCACTGGTGTGGCGCGCGGCATCATGACCCTGCTCGCGCCTCGACGGCGTGACCTGGGACCTTGACGGCGCCCACCTTGCCTGCGCAGGGTCCATCCTGGCGGGGGCCTGGTTGCCCCTCGGGCTGGGAGCTTGCGCGCACGCCTCGGAGCAGGACCACGACCAGGATGGCGATGCCGACCGCCAAGGCGGCGCTGATGGCGAAGGTCAGGTGCAGCCCCTGGATGAACGCCGCACGGGCCGTGTCGAGCAGCGCCGCGCCGAGCCGGTCAGGGAGCTGGCTGGCCGCCGCCACCGCACCGCCGAGGGTGTCGCGGGTGGCCTCGGCCGCCTGGGGTGGGACCCCGGCCGGGAGGGTGTCGGTCACCTGGCTGCGGTAGATGGCGGTGCCGACGCTGCCGAGGGTCGCAATGCCCAGCGCCCCGCCGAACTCCGAGCTGGTCTCCGACAGCGCCGACGCCGCCCCGGCCCGCTCCGGTGGCGCGGCCCCGACGGTCAGGTCGGCCGCCAAGGTGTCCACCGGCGCAAGCCCCAGAGAGAACACCACCGACCCCGCCACCAGGACCGCCAGCCCCGCAGCCCCGCCGAGCTGGGTGAGCAGCCCGAACCCGACCGCCGCCACAACCAGGCCAGCAGCCATCACCAACGCCGGGTGGGCCCGGCGCACCAGCACCGGGGCCAGCATGGACCCGACGATGAACCCCACCGAGGAGGGCAGCATCCACAGGCCCGCCTGCAGCGGCGACAACCCCAACACCAGCTGCAGGTACTGCGCGATGAACAGCAAGATCCCGAACCCGACAAAGAAGCTGAGGGTGTTGGTGGCAAGTGCCGTGCTGAAGGCCCGGTTGCCGAACAGCCGCAGGTCCAGCAGCGGGTCGGCCAG
>DATENJ010000059.1:0-2116 GCA_035275125.1 Actinomycetes bacterium
GACGGGTCCAGCCGCCGGCCGGGTCCTGGCCGATGGCGGCCAGCCCGCCGAAGCACGCCTCGAACTCGTCCCCCAGCCGGTCCCCGCTGCCGCTCATGACGCTCCCGCCGCTCGACGCTCCTGCCCTGGTCGCCCGGAGGATGCTACGTCACGCCGGCACGGGTCCGGCCGGGACCTCAGGCCGTCGCCGCCCGCGTGACCGGGCGCTCGTCGGCCGGCGGCGACGCCGGGGCCCGGCCGAACTGGGTGTTGTACAGGTCGGCGTAGAGGCCGCCGGAGGCCAGCAGCTGGGCGTGGCTGCCCTGCTCGACCACGCGGCCGCCGTCGACAACCAGGATCCGGTCGGCGTTCACGATGGTCGAGAGCCGGTGGGCGATGACCAGGCTGGTCCGGCCCTGGAGGGCGGCGGCCAGGGCCTCCTGGATGTGGACCTCGGCCTCCGAGTCGAGGTGGGCGGTGGCCTCGTCGAGGATCACGATCGCCGGGTCGGCCAGCAGCAGCCGGGCGATGGCCAGCCGCTGCTTCTCCCCGCCCGACAGCCGGTAGCCGCGCTCCCCGACCACCGTCTCCCAGCGCTCGGGCAGGCTCTCGACCAGGTCGAGGATCCTGGCCGCGCGGCAGGCGGCCTCGATCTCCTCGAGGGTCGCGTCGGGCTTGGCGTAGAGCAGGTTGGCCAGGATGGTCTCGTGGAACAGGTGGGAGTCCTGGGCGACAAGGCCGATCGCGGCCCGGAGGCTCTCCAGCTCCAGGTCGCGCACGTCGACCCCGTCGACCCGGACGGCCCCCTCGCTGACGTCGTAGACCCGGGCCACCAGCATCGCCGTGGTGGTCTTGCCGGCCCCGGACGGGCCGACCAGGGCGATCAGCTCCCCGGGCCGGACGGTGAAGCTGACGTCGTGCAGGACCGGCTCGCCGGCGACCGCCCCGACGGCCGCCGCCCCGCCGGTGAGGCTGGCGATGGTCGACTCCTCGGCCGTCGGGTAGCGGAACCCGACATGGTCGAACTCGACCCGCCCGGCCGGGTGGTCGAGCGGGACGGCCCCGGGCCGGTCGCGGATCGGGCTCTCGAAGTCGAGCACCTCGAAGACCCGCTCGAAGGACACGAACGCGGTCATCACGTCCACCCGGGCGTTGGTCAGGGCGGTCAGGGGGCCGTAGACCTGGGTGACGAGGGCGGCCAGGGCGACGACGTCGCCGGCCCGCAGCTGGCCCTGGAGCACCAGCCGGGAACCGAACCAGTAGACGGCGGCCGTGCCAACGGCCCCGACCAGGCCGAGGACCACGAAGAAGGTCTGGCCGTAGAGGGCCGAGCGGATCCCGATGTCGCGGACCCCGGCGGCCTTGCCGGAGAAGCCGGCCAGCTCGCGGTCGCGGCGCCCGAACAGCATCACCAGCAGCGCCCCGGCGACGTTGAAGCGCTCGTTCATGGTCGTGGTCATGGCCGCGTTGAGCTGCATCGACTCGCGGGTGATGGCCTGGAGCCGGCGGCCCACCCGCCGGGCCGGGAGCAGGAACAGCGGGAGCACGGCCACCGCGATCAGGGTGATCCGCCAGTTCAGCAGGAACATGGCGACCAGGGTGGTGACCAGGCTGATCAGGTTGGAGAAGATCGACCCGAGGGTCCCGGTGAGGGCCCGCTGGGCGCCGATCACGTCGTTGTTGAGCCGGCTGGTGAGAGCGCCGGTCTGGGTGTGGGTGAAGAAGGCCAGCGGCTGGCGCTGCACGTGGTCGAACAGCCGGGTGCGGAGCTGGTAGATCAGCCCCTCGCCGATGCGCGACGACAGGAACCGCTGGCCGAGGGCCAGGCCGGCGTTGGCCAGGGCGACCCCCACGGCGGCGAGGCCGATCAGGTTGACCAGGCTGAAGCTGCGCTGGGGAATGGCGTTGTTGAGCAGCTCGCGCACGAGCAGCGCCGGGACCACCGCGGCCAGCGACGACAGGCCGAGCAGGAACAGGTAGGCGGCGATCTGCCAGCGGAACTCGCGGGCGAACCCCCAGACACGCCGGACCAGCGCCCGCGACAGCTTGGTGCCGGGCGGGAGCGGCTCTCGGCGGGCGTGCCAGTAGTAGCTCATCATCTCGTTCGCCCCAACCCTTCCGCGGCCTCCCGCATTCC
>DATENJ010000060.1:0-2072 GCA_035275125.1 Actinomycetes bacterium
CGGGGCTGAGCCGGGGGCCGGGGCCAAGGTCGAGGACGGGGCTGAGCCGGGGGCCGAGTGGCGGTGGCGCCGCCGGGTGGCGGGGCCGGGGCCTGGCCGGGGTTAGTTGCGGCCCTTGCCCTCCTTGGAGGCTGGCTTGGAGGAGCGGGGCTTGGGGCCGCTGTTGCCGACTGGCTCGAGTCGCTGGGTGGCATCCGGGTCCGGTCCAGCTCCACCATTGTCCGGCCCGGCCGCGCCGTTGACGGCGGGAGGGGTCGCCTGGGTGGTGGCCGCCGGGTCGTCGGCTGGGTTCGGCTGGGAGGTCTCGGCGGTGGTGGGCGTCAGGGCGGGCTGGGTGGCGTCGGCGTCCCCCGTCGCCGACCTGCCGGTGCGCTCATCGATCGCGTCGGACAGGGCCGGCTGCTCCGGCTGGCCGGCGCGCTCGGACCGGGAGGGGCCCGCAGTGCCCGGCCGGGTCGCCGACAGCATGCCGTCGCCACCGTCGCCGGGGTTGCCACGGTCGCCGGAGTCGTCGCCACGGTCGCCGGAGTCGTCGCCACGGTCGCCGGGATTGCCGCGGTCGCCAAGGTTGCTTAGGTCACCACGGTCGCTGGGGTCGCTGAGGTCACCACGGCTGCTACGGTCGCCGAGGCTGCTGAGGTCGCTCCGGCTGCTGAGGTCGCTCCGGCTGCCGAGGTCGCTCCGGCTGCCGAGGTCGCTCCGGCTGCTGAGGTTGCTGCGGTCGCCGAGAGCCGGCTCGACGGGGTCGTGGCTGGGGGTTTGTTCGAGGGCTTCGGCGCCGGCGGTGAGGCTGGTGGCGTGGGGGCGGAGGTCGGGGAACCGGGGGCTCTCCTCGGGGGAGCTGGCGGGCGGCTCGACCCCGAGACGGGCGGCTGCGGCGGCGGTCGCCTCGTCCAGGTCCTCCTGCTCCTCCTCGACCCGGCCGATGCCGGCGCGGACCTCGTCCAGCACCGACTCCAGATGGCCGTAGACCCGGCCCAGCTGCTCCAGCGAGCGGTGGCGGAGGGTCTCAAGGCGGATGGTCTCGGCCTCGACCCCGATGCGCTCGCGCTCGGCCTCCTGCCAGATCATGTCGGTCGCGTCGCGGGCCTCCTCCAGCACTGTCCGCGCGTCCTGCTCGGCCTGGGCCCGCATCTCCTCGGCCGCCTGGAGGGCGTCCTCCTCGAGCCGCGCCCCCTCAGTCCTGGACTCCTCGAGGATGCGGCGGGCGTCGCCCTCGATCTCGCCGGCGCGATGCTCGGCCGCCTTGATGATCACGGCAGCCTCCTCCTCGGCCGCCTCGACCGTCTCCTGGGCGCGGTCGGCCGCGTCGGCCAGCATGTTCTCGGACGACCGGCCGGCCTCCTCGAGGATGCTGGCCACATGCGTGCCGAGGTGGCTGAAGGACGCGGCGCCCTTGTTGTCGATCTCCACCCGGTAGGCGCGCTTCTCGGCCTCGTCGGCCCGGAGTCGCTCCTGCTCGATCTGGCTGGCCACCTCGGCGGCCCACATCTCCACCTGGCGACGGTCGAAGCCCCGGAGGACGACCATGAAGTCAGGCATGTCGACCTTCGGCTCGTTTGGCAGGTGTGGCTCGAACGCGCTCACGGGGGAGACCTCCCTCTCTACAGGTTTGGGGACCGGTGGCGAAATACTATCTCGCCGGACGACTCGCCCGTACGCGCGATAGCCTACCGCTCATGCCAGAGACAACCGAATCCAGCAATATTCTGCCCACCGTCGAGGCTGCGCAATTCTTCGCCGTTGACATCCGTTCGGCCCTGGTCACGGCCGTCGAGGAGTTCCCCGAGGCCCGCCATCCGGCCTACAGAGTCCGCCTCGACCTGGGCCCCCTCGGCGAACGGGTGGCAAGCGCCCAGATCACCACCTACCCGCCACAGGAACTCGTCGGCACAACCGTCGTGTGTGTGGTCAATTTCCCTCCCAGGCGGATCGCCGGCTTCAAGTCCGAAGTCCTTATCCTGGGTGTCTACGACCCCGACGGCGCCGTCATCCTCCTCCGCCCCGACCGCGCCGTGCCCCCAGGGCACCGGGTCGGCTAAGCGCCCGCCGACGCGGCGCCGGCGAACGAG
>DATENJ010000061.1:0-4645 GCA_035275125.1 Actinomycetes bacterium
CCGGGTATGCGGTGTTCGCGGTGGCGATGGCGGGGGGGCGGTTCTCGGGGACGGTGGTGGCGGAGCGGCTGGGGCGCGATGGGGCGGTCAGGATCGGGGGGCTGGTCAGCTTCGTGGGGGTGCTGGTCACGGTGCTCGGGCCGGGGCTGGTGTCGGTGTATGTGGGGGCGGCGCTGTGGGCGCTGGGGGTGTGTCTGGTGTTCCCGGCGGCGGTCAGTGCCGGGGGGGAGGCGCCCGAACGGCCCGCGGACGCGATCGCCGCGGTGACCACGATCGGCTACGGCGGCTTCCTGGTCGGGCCGCCGCTGATCGGGCTGCTGGCCGAGCAGGTCGGGCTCGGGCGGGCCCTGCTGGTGCTGCTCGTGCTGGCCGGGGGGATCGCCGCGCTCGCCCCGGCGGTCCGTTCCCGGCGGGTCCGGCCCGCTCCGGTGCCCTAGCGGGCATCGACACGCCTGCCATACTTCGGACCATGGAGAGCAGGTCGAGCCAGGTGAGCGGGGCCGCCGGCGAGGTGACCCCGCCGGGGAGCCGGCGGAGCCGACGGCGGCGGCGGCCGACCGGTGAGCCGCCGCCACTGCCGCGCCACCTGGAGACCACCGGCGTCGGCTGGCTGGTCGCCGCCATCGGGCTGATCGCGCTGTCGCTGCTGGTGTTCACCGCCGGCCGCTACGGGCGCGGGGTCTCCTTCACGGTCGTCGACAACTGGGTGCTGAAGTGGCTGGCCGCCCGGCGCAGCCCAGGTCTGACCAGCCTCATGCGCGGGATCACCGAGGTGCTCGGCACCATCTGGACGATCAAGGTGCTGGCCTGGATCACCGTGATCACGCTGGTCGTCTACAAACGCTTCCGGCACCTGGTCGTCGGGGTCATCTCGGTCCAGCTCGTCAGCCTGGTGGTCATCGCGCTCTCGGCGGCGGTGCGCAGGCCGCGGCCCTTCGGGGTGGCCATCGACGGAAGCTGGGACGGCTGGTCGATGCCGTCGCGGCCCGTCGCCTACCTGTCCGCGATCAGCGTGACCGTGCTCTACAGCCTGATCCCCAAGGGGCGCTGGCGGCAGGCCGGCAAGTGGGTCGCCACCGGCCTGGTCAGCCTGCTCGCGATCGCCCGCATGTTCCTTGGCGTCGACGCCCCCAGCGACGTGCTGGTCGGGGCGGCGATCGGGGTGACGATCCCGCTGCTCGCCTTCCGCTGGTTCGTGCCCAACGAGGTCTTCCCGGTCAGCTACCGGCGGGGCCGCAGCGCCCACCTGGACGTCGGCGGGGCCCGCGGGCAGGCCATCCGACGTGCGCTGCAGGATCAGCTGGGCCTGGAGATCGAGGAGGTCAAGCCGTTCGGGCTGGCCGGGTCGGCCGGCTCGACCCCGCTGCGGATCAAGGTCAAGGGCGACCCGCCGACCATCCTGTTCGGCAAGCTGTACGCCCGCAGCCACCTGCGCTCGGACCGCTGGTACAAGCTCGGCCGGGAGCTGCTGTACGGACGGCTGGAGGACGAGAAGCCGTTCCACACGGTCCGCCGGCTGGTCCAGCAGGAGGACTACGCCCTCCACAAGCTCCACCTGGCCGGGCTGCCCAGCCCGCGACCCTACGGGTTCGTCGAGCTGACCCCCGACCGGGAGTACCTGCTGGTCACCGAGTTCTTCGACGGCGCGGTGGAGCTGGGCGACGCCGAGGTCGACGAGTCGGTCATCGACGACGGCCTCGGGATCGTGCGGAAGCTGTGGGACGCCGGGCTGGCCCACCGCGACGTCAAGCCGGCCAACCTGCTGGTCCGCGACGGCCGCATGCTGCTGATCGACGTCGCCTTCGTCGAGTCGCGCCCAACTCCCTGGCGCCAGGCCGTCGACCTGGCCAACATGATGCTCTGCCTGGCCCTTCGCAGCGACCCACAGCTGGTCTACGAGCGGGCCCTGCGCCAGTTCTCGGTCGAGGAGATCACCGAGGCCTTCGCGGCCACCCGCGGCCTGGCCATGCCCTCCCAGCTCCGCCACATGCTGCGGGAGAAGGGGCACGACCTGCACGCCGAGTTCCTCGACCTGCTCCCCGAGCGGCCCCGCCCGATCTCCATCCAGCGCTTCAGCCTTCGGCGGCTCGGGCTGGCCATGGTGGTCCTGCTCGGCCTGCTGGTGGTCGTGCCCATGGTGGTGAACTGGAGCGTGCAGACCGACCGGGTCAGCACCTCGCTGTACACCGGTGATGTCGGCTGCGACGAGCGCGAGGCGCTGTGGCTGATGGCCCAGGCGGTGCCGTCGTCGCCGGTGGTGCCCTGCCTCGAGCTCAAGCCGGCCGGCTGGTCACTCAACGACGTCAAGGTGAGCTCGGGGCTCGCCACCGTCGTCTTCGACATCACCGAGCCCTTCCAGCAGGCGGCGGTCACCGTCGAGCTCGCCCCGTCCTGCGACCTGGCCGGGACGACCGAGGTCAGCTCCGAGCAGCCAGGGGCCAGGCGCTACCTGCGGATCGACCGCGGCACCACGCCGGCCCGGGTGAGCCGCTTCTACACCTTCCCCGGGGGCTGCATCACCGAGCGCTTCGTCTCCGCCGACCGGCCGGAGCGGCTGGCCAGCGATGCGTCCTCCAGCTTCGGGTTCGTCACCCGCGACCAGCTCGCCAGCGACCTGGACCGGCGCTCGGACGGGCGCCTGCAACTGGACCCAGCCTGAGGAGGCGCCCATGGGCTCGTACGAGGACACCGTCGGCATCCTGGAGACCGAGCTCGGCCAGGTCGAGCAGGGGTTCCGCGGTCTCAGCGAGGCCGAGTGGGCCACCCCGACCAAGCTCCGCCCGCTCGACGAGACCAAGCCCCCCTGGACGCTGTTCGAGCTGGCCGGGCACTTCGACATCTCGATCGGCCTGACCGTGATGCTGATGGCCGAGCCGCAGGCCGGGCAGGTTGGCCGCGATCGGGTGAGCTTCTTCATCTTCCCCCGGTCCGAGGTCGCGCCGGTCGTCTACGACTACGCCTACACCATGGTCGAGGGCAAGACCCCGGCCCAGATGCCCGCCACCCTGGCCGCGACCTTCGCCAAGACGGTCGAGGGGGCCCGGTCACTGGCTCCGGACACCGTCGGTCCCGGCTACTACGCCCTCATGCGGCTTGACGAGTTCGTGGCCAGCCGGGTGGTGGAGGCGGTGGTGCACGGCCTCGACCTCACCGACGCGCTCGGGCGCGACCCCATGGCCACCCCCGAGGGGGTCGCGGTCACCGCCGCCATCCTCGACGACCTGCTGGCCCGCAAGACGGTGGCCGGGCGGCCGGCCGGCCTCGAGGACGACATGGCCTGGGTGCGGGCGGCGTCGGGCCGCGGGCCGGAGCATCCCGACCCGAGGCTGCCCCTGATCGGCTGAGAGGCTGGCGATGGACTTCACCGAGGAGACAGCGACCGCGGCGGTGGAGGCGAGCTTCGCCGGCACGGCCGACCCGCGGCTCCGGGAGATCCTCGGCAGCCTGGTCAGGCACCTGCACGGGTTCGTGCGCGAGGTCGAGCCGACCTTCGGGGAATGGGAGTCGGCGGTCGGGTTCCTGACCGCGACCGGGCAGATGTGCGACGACCAGCGCCAGGAGTTCATCCTGCTGTCGGACGTGCTCGGGGTGACCATGCTGGTCGACGCCATCAACCACCGCAAGGCGTCGGCGGCCACCGAGTCGACCGTGCTCGGCCCCTTCCACGTGGTCGAGTCGCCCAAGCGCGAGCTCGGCGACACCATCGACCTGGTCGCCATCGGCCAGCCGTGTGTGGTCACCGGCCAGGTCCGCTCGCTCGACGGCACCCCACTGGCCGGCGCCCAGGTCGACGTCTGGCAGGCCGACGACCACGGCTTCTACGACGTCCAGCAGCCCGGCGGCCAGCCAGCCGGCAACGGCCGCGGCCTGTTCAGCTGCGACGGCGAGGGCCGCTTCTGGTTCCGCACGGTGACCCCGAGCGCCTACCCGATCCCCACCGACGGCCCGGTCGGCGGCCTCCTCACCGCCACCGGCCGCCATCCCTACCGGCCGGCCCACATCCACCTCATCGTCGCCGCCGACGGCCACCTCCCGGTCACGACCCACGTCTTTGTCGCCGGGAGCCCGTACCTGGACTCCGACGCCGTGTTCGCCGTCAAGCAGAGCCTGGTCAGGGACTTCGTCGAGGTCGGTGACCCCGGCAAGGCGGCCGCCTACGGCGTCGAGGCCCCCTTCCGCCACGCCCAGTTCGACGTGGTCCTCCAGCCGGCCGGGTAACCGCCGACCCGCCGGCTCCCATATATCCTGTTGGCGGGCGGCCGGACCGTGGGCCGCCGGGCCGAGGGGGGAGCTGATCGCCGTGGCCTCGGATGCGGAGGCGTTGGCCAGCTTTCTTCCGGACCGGCTGGTCCGGAGGCTGCTGGAGGAGCCGCAGGCTGCCGGGCAGGCCCACGCCGACCGGCTCGTCGGGGCGTTGCTGCTGGCCGACATCTCCGGGTTCACGGCCATCACCGAGCGGCTGGCCGCCGGCGGGCCGGGCGGGGCCGAGGAGCTGCGGGGGCTGCTCGACGGGGCCTTCTCGCCGCTGCTGGAGCTGATCGCCGGGACCGGCGGGGACGTGCTCAAGTTCGCCGGGGACGCCCTGCTGGCCTGCTGGCCGGCACCGGCCGGGGACCTCGACGGGCGGGGGCTGGCCGCGGCCACG
>DATENJ010000062.1:0-11261 GCA_035275125.1 Actinomycetes bacterium
ACGACGCTCACCCGAGCCGTGGTCGGCCTCGGCCTGGCCGGCGCCCTGTTCCTCGGCGCCGGCGCGGCGGTCGCCCAGACGGCCGGCGACTCCTCGTCGAGCTCGTCCACCACGACCGCCCAGGACAGCCAGAGCACCCAGAGCTCCAACCGGAACGGCTCCGGCACGCCCGCCGACTGCCCCGAGGGAGCCGGCGGCCAGCGCAACGGCGGCCAGAGCAGCGAGTAGCCGACTGCTGCCGGCCAGGACGGCGGCGCGGCCCCGACACCCTCGGCGGGGCCGCGCCGTCTCCTCGTCCGGGATGGCGGCGGGTCAGAGCCAGCCGCGACGCTTGAAGATGGCGTACAGGGTGAGGCTGACCACCAGCATCAGGGCCAGGGCGAAGGGGTACCCGAACACCCAGCGCAGCTCCGGCATGTGGCCGAAGTTCATGCCGTAGACGGTGCCGATCAGGGTGGGGGCGAACAGGATGGCCGCCCACGCCGACACCTTCTTGATCTCCTCGTTCTGATCGTAGCTGGCCTCGGTGAGGTTCTTGATCTCCTCGTTCTGGGCCTGGCTGACCAGGGTGGCGTTGACGGTGAGGATGTCGGCCAGCATCTGGCGGAAGCCGTCGACCCGCTCGGCCACGGTGGTGGCGTGGTCGGCGACGTCGCGCAGGTACCGCTGGAGCTCCTCGTCGGTCTCGTACTTCTCGAACCCGGCCATCAGGCCGGTGAGCATGGCGAGCAGGGGGCTGGTGGCCCGCTGGAACTCGATCACCTCGCGTGACAGCTCGTAGATGCGCCGCGACACCTTGGGGTCGCCGCCGAAGACCTCGGTCTCGATCTCGTCGATGTCGTTCTGGAGCCCGGCCACGACCGGCGCGTAGCCGTCGACGACGCCGTCGAGGATGGCGTACAGGACCGCCTCGGGCCCGAGGCGCAGGAGGTCGGGGTCGCTCTCCATGCGGCGGCGGACGGCGGCCAGGTCGGGGGCCTGGCTGTGGCGGACGGTGAGCACGAAGTTGGCGCCAACGAACAGGTGGATCTCGCCGAACTCGACCTCCTCGACCTCGTCCAGGTAGCGGGCGGCCCGCAGGACCACGAACAGGGTGTCGCCGTAGCGCTCCAGCTTGGGCCGCTGGTGGGCGACGATGGCGTCCTCGACGGCCAGCTCGTGGAGGCCGAACTCCTCGGCGACGGCCAGCAGCTGGGCCTCGGCCGGCCGGTAGAGCCCGATCCAGGCCATGGTGTCGCGCTGGTCGCGCAGACGCCGGGCGGCGTCGGCCACCGTCGAGGGGCTGTCGACCCGGCGGCCGTCCCGGTAGATGGCGGCGGCGACGACGCTCTGCTCCACCGGGGCGGTGGTGGCGATGGGCCGCGGCTCCATCGACACCTCGGGCGCCGGTGGCTGCCGCTGCCCGTTGGAGCCGCGGCCGATGCCCAGGCGGCGGTTCGGGCGCAGGACACGGGGACGGCGCTCGGCCATGGGGAACTCCTATCGAGGACGCGAGAGACGCAGGGACCGGAGGCGGAACGGCGCACGGGCACGTCCCGCCGGGAGACGCCGACGAGCAGCCGGCGTCAGCAGGGACTCGGAGGTTGGCTACTGCTCACAGCGGCCTCACCTCCAGCGTCTCGACCTCGCACAGACAAGGCCAGCCTACCGCTTTCCGAACGAGGTCAGGGGCGCGGCGTCGGCTTGGGCCGGAAGCGGGCACGTCCCGTCTCGATCCGGCGTGCCCACACCCGGGTGCCGAGCAGGGTCACCACCCCGCCAACGAGCAGCCCTCCCAGGTTGACCAGCAGAATCGCCAGGGACCGCAGCGCCTCCGAAGCGTCCCCCATGGCCAGGGCAACCCCGACGTTGGAGGCCGCCGGGATGGTGGTGATCGAGACCAGCACCCCCACCACCGCGCCCGACTTGGCCCGACCCAGGGCGATGATCCCGGCCGCCCCGGCGACAAAGGAAACCACGAACGCCCCCAGGTTGGCCCCGATCAGCAGGCCGGTCAGGGGACGCTGGCCGGCCAGGTACGGCCCGGGGATCCGACCAAGGCCCCGTGCGGCCAGGGTGAACAGGTACGCGGCCAGCCCGGCCAGGGGGAACCCGAACGCCAGGGCCCGCAAGGATTTCCAGGCCTGCCGGTATGCCCGGCCGACCAGGGCGACCGACAGCGCGGCCATCGGGCCGTAGTCCGGGGAGACGATCATCGCCCCCACGACCAGCACGGGGTTGTTGGTGACGACGGCGATGGCCGCGATGATCCCGGCCAGCACCATCAGCACCCCGAAGCTGACCGAGAACGCCGAGTCGTCACTGGTGCGGGCCGCGACCTCCTCCCACACGATGGTGTCGATCTCCGGGGTCAGGATCTCGGCTTGGGCGCGGTCGGCCGCGGTGGAGATGACCGTCTCCGGCTCGGTCATGGTGATCCCGCCGCGTTCGGTCACGCCGGCCGACCGGAGACGACGCAGCAGCGGGTTCACCGACGCCCGGACGACGTCGCAGGACAGGAGGTCACCGGGAGGCTCGCTGGCGGCGCCTCGGTCGGCGGTGATGTGGGTGACGCCATGGTCCTCGGCCAGCTCCCCGAGCACCGCTGCCGTAAGGTCGGGCGGTGTGATGATGCGGAGATGGAGCATGACAGCGGTCTCCGGTCTCAATCGCTCGGTGCCGGCGATGGGCTGGCGGCCGGGGTCGCCGGGCCGAGGAGTACCAGGGTGTCGCCGTCCTCGGGCGCTGGCCGGCGGTGCTTGGTCACGGCGACCAGCTGGCCGTCGGCGCGGACCAGGAAGAGCAGGTCGTAGCCGTCGGGGACGGCCCCGTTGGCAGGTCGCGTCACGATGCCGGCCCCGTCCTGGTGGCGCTGGTTGATCGCCCGCCCGGTCAGGGGCTCGCCGAAGAGAACCTCGGCCCCGGTATAGGGGGCGACGACGCCGTGGCTGTCGTGCGGCGCCGCCACGCGGTACACGGCCCCGTCCAGGTTGGGTTCCAGGGTGGTCGAGGCGAGCGCGTTGAAGTCGTCCTCGCCGGTGAGCAGCAACACGGCCGTGACCCCTTCGAGCTCGGCGCCGCGGCTGGTGGCGGCGGCCAGCAGCTCGCCCCGTGCCAGCTCCAGCCCTGCCCCGGTGATCTGGTCGCGCTGGGCTTGGAGGCCGGCCCACATGAGGACGTCCAGACCGGTGGACCGCAGCGCCCGCCCGAGGTCGATCACCCAGGGAAGACCGCCGACCAGCAGCGGCCGGGTGCGGGCCGGCCGGCCCACGCCGAGCAGCCTGGCCGCGGGCCCCGCGGTCAGCCCGTACAGCGTCACGGTCATCACGATCACCAGGAAGGTGACGGGCAGGATCTTCTCGGCACCTCCGATCCGGTTGGCGACCAGGGTTGCCGTGAAGGTCGAGGCCGTGGAGGCGGCCACGATGCCCCGCGGGGCCATCCACCCGATGAAGCCACGCTCCCCCCTGGTCAGGTCGGTCCAGAGCGTGGCGGCCAGCGCCACCAGGGGCCGGGCCACCAGCACCAGCACGGCGACCAGGCCAAGGGTGGGCACCACCAGGCCCTCGAGGGAGTCCGGGGTCACGGTGGCCGAGATGGAGATGAACAGCACCCCGATGATGAGCTGGATCACGGTCTCGAAGAAGGGGCGGCGCGCCGGGATGTCGAAGCCGGGAAGATTGGCCAGTCCCAGGCCCATGACGATCGCGGCGATCAGGCCGGTGTCGTCGCGGACGATGTCGCAGGCCGCGGCCACGGCGACCACGGTGGCGAGCATCGCCTCGGTGCCGAGCAGCTCCGCCAGCCGCAACCTGCGCAGCAGCAGCCACAACAGCGCCGTGCCGACGGCGCCGCCGGCCAGGCCGACGGCGACGTTGCCCAGGAAATGCCCGATCCCGGAGCCGAGCCTCCCCGGGGTGCTCGCAACCACGGCATGGAAGGTCAGCGCGCCGATGATGGCGCCGACTGGGTCGATGAGCGAGCCCTCCCAGATGAGGGTTCGCTGTACCCGTTCGGTGGGCCGGACGAAGTTCAGCAGCGGCCCGACCACCGTGGGTCCGGAGACGATGAGGATGGCACCAAGCATGAACGCCGACTGCTTGGACATGCCGAGCAGGAGTGCGGCCGAGACGGTGGCGAGCGCCCAGGTGATGGGCACGCCGATGATGATGAGCCGGCGCACCACGCGCCGGGTGTGGCCCCGCAGCTTGCCCAGATCGAGCCCGAGCCCGCTGTCGAAGAGGATGACTGCCACCGCCAACGAGACCAGGGGGCCGAACAGCGGCCCCAGGAGCTGGTTCGGGTTGACCACCTGGGTCAGGGCGCCGGCGGCGAACCCGACCGGTAGCAGCACGATCAGGGCGGGGATCCGCAGCCGGCTGGCCAGGATCTGGCAGCCAACCGCCAGCGACAGGGTCAGGCCCACCCCAAGCAGGATCTGATCGGTCGTCATGGCGGTCCCCACGCTCACCCTCGGGGGCTACAAGGCCATCCTGGGCTTGAACCTAGGGATGCGGTGTGGGCCCGTCATCACCCGGAATGGATGAGTGTGGCCTACCTGGCGGGCAGGTCGATGTCCTGCACCCGTTGGACCGCCTGGCCGCGCGAAGAGACGCCGAGCTTGCGGTAGATCGACAGCGCGTGGGACTTCACCGTGTGCTGAGACACATACAGTCGCCGGCCCATCTCCCCAAACGAGAGATGGGTGGCCAACAGCGGGAGCACGCGCAGCTCGGCGGTGGTGAGCGGCGCCGCCCCAATGACATCGCCGCGGAGCTCGTCAAGTTGCGCGTGGAGCTGACTCGCCTGGTGCGCAAGGGTGCCCAGGTCGGGCCGCCACCGCAGCAGGTCGTCGACCTCGCCCAGGATCGTCCGGGCGGCGGCCAGGTCGGTGATGGCCAGGTAGGCACGGGTCAGCTCCAGCCGGGCCTGGACCGAGTAGTAGGGCAGGGCGTGGGTGGCCTGTGGCCGCAGCTGCTGGGCTCGGGCCAGGTCCTGTTCGGCCTGGTCCAGGTTGCCGTGGTGGATGGCCACCCTGGCACCGGCCGCGTAGAGGACCAGGCTGGTCACGCACTCCTCCAGGTGCGCGGTGGCGACCACCGAGCGGGCCTGGTGGACCAGGGTCTCGGCGGCCGGCCAGTCCTGGCGGCCGATGGCCAGGAGGGCCCGCTCGGCCAGGGCGGCGGAGGCGGCGACGGTCGCCCCGGTGTCCTGGGCGACCTCGACCGCCTCGGCCACGGCGCGATCTGCCGTCCCCAGGTCACCGGCCAGCAGGTGGGAGATCCCCAGCAGCAACTGGGCCGGCGCCCGCCAGAGGCTGCTCACCGGGATCAAGCCCAGGGCCAGTTCGGCGTCGGCCCGCATCTGCCCGACCCCGTGGCGGCACAGCTTGGCCCGCAGCAGGGCTCGCCAGCCCTCGATCGAGGCGCTGCCGTCGGGCAGCATCCCCTCATAGGATCCCTGTTCGGCGGCATCGGCCCAGCGCTCAGCCGCGGCCGCGTGGCCGCCGAGGGCCTGGATCCAGGCGCCGAGCATGGCCACCGTGGGGTACTGCTGGATGAGGCCGTGGTCGTCGAACCAGTCGAACCATCCCTGGACGGTGGCCAGCCGACCGCTCCGGTAGACGCCGATGGCTGCCTGCTCGACGTTTCGGGCGACCTGGTCGGCATCGCCGGCGTCCATGGCATAGCCGACCGCGGCCTCGGGCAGACCGTGATGCTGGCACCAGTGGGCCGCCCGCAGGCTGAGCTCGCCTACCAGCTCGGGCTCGTGGCGCTCCAGCTCCCCCCGGAGCAGCTCACGGAACAGCGGATGGTAGCGGTACCAGTCGCGCTGGCGATCCAACGGGACGACCAGCAGATTCGACCGCTCCAGCAGCTCCAGCAGCTCCGCCGAGCCGGTGGTGCCCAGGACCGCGTCGCACAGCGGCCCGGACAGGCGATCCAGCACCGCCGTCCGGGTGAGGAACTGGACCTCGGTCGGGGACAGGTGAGCCAACAGCTCCGACTGCAGATAGTCGACCAGGAACCGCTCCCGCCCGTTGAGCCCGACCCGGTTTGCGGGCGGCCGGGCCTTGATCGAGAGGGCGGCCAGGTACAGCGCCACCGGCCAGCCCTCGGTCCGCCGAGTCAGCTCGGCGACCTCGCCATCGGCCAGCTCGACCCGGGCGGCCGAGAACAACGAGCCGGCCTCCACCGGGCTCATCGCCAGCTCCCCTGTGCCCAGCTCGGCCAGGCGGCCCTCGGCCCGCCAACGCCCCATCGGCAACGCCGGCTCACCCCGGCCGATCACCGCGAGCTGCGATCCCGGCGGCAGGTGGTCGACCAGCACCGCCAGCGCGTCCAGGCCCTCCTGGTCATGGAGCAGGTGCACATCGTCCAGGACCACCACCACCGGAAGGGCCTTGCCGGCCAGGGCGGCCCCGAGCCGGGGCAGCACCGTCTGGCTGATCGAGGCCCCCCGGGAGGCCAGCACGCCCAGCACCGACGGGTCGAGCGGCTCGACCCGGTCCAGCCCGACCGCCAGGCAGGTCAGCAGCACGGTCGGGTCGTTGTCGTGGCGGTCGATCGACAGCCAGACAACCGGCCGCGGGTCCCGCTTGGCCCACTCGGCGGCAAGCATGGTCTTGCCGTACCCGGCGGGCCCACGGATGGCCACCACCGGGGTGGCGGCCGAGGCCTCCAGCCAGTCCAGGAGCCGGATCCTGGACACGAGTCCGGGACGCGCGGGCGGCAGGGTGAGCTTGGCCTCAAGGATGGGGAACGACGGCGCGGCCTGGGTCGGTGCCAACGGCTGGATCGGGATGGTTGGATGGCTGTGCATTATGGCGTTCTCCCGGACGGCTACGGCTGGCCGATCTGCTGGCTTGAAGGCCGGGAGTGGGGCGTCGAACACTCCAGACACGAGCGAAGCTATAGAAGGCCGACCGGGCAGGCATCACCCTGTCCGGGTGATTTCCGTGGCGCCTGGCCAGCGGGAATGAGCCCCTGGAGGCAGGAACCTGTCGCGGAGATGAACAGCCGGTGGCCGGAGGCTGCCCCGGTGTTGTGCTACTCGAGGTAGTCGCGGAGCTTCTGGCTGCGGGAGGGGTGGCGCAGCTTGGAGAGAGTCTTGGACTCGATCTGGCGGATGCGCTCGCGGGTCACGCCGAACTCGCGGCCGACCTCCTCGAGGGTGCGGGGGTGGCCGTCGGTGAGGCCGAAGCGGAGCTGGATGACCTTTTTCTCCCGCTCCGACAGGGTGTGCAGGACCGAGTCGAGCTGCTCCTGGAGCAGGATGAAGCTGGCCGCGTCGACCGGGACGACGGCGTCGGAGTCCTCGATGAAGTCGCCGAGGTGGGAGTCCTCTTCCTCGCCGATGGGGGTCTCCAGCGAAACCGGCTCCTGGGACACCTTGAGGATCTCGCGGACCTTCTCGGGCGAGAACTCCATCTCGCGGCCGATCTCCTCGGGGGTGGGCTCGCGGCCCAGGTCCTGGAGGAGCTGGCGCTGGATGCGGATCAGCTTGTTGATCGTCTCGACCATGTGCACCGGGATGCGGATGGTGCGGGCCTGGTCGGCGATGGCCCGGGTGATGGCCTGGCGGATCCACCAGGTGGCGTAGGTGGAGAACTTGAAGCCCTTGTTGTAGTCGAACTTCTCCACGGCCCGGATGAGGCCGAGGTTGCCCTCCTGGATCAGGTCGAGGAACAGCATCCCCCGGCCCACGTACCGCTTGGCGATCGACACCACCAGGCGCAGGTTGGCCTCGATCAGCTTCTTCTTGGCCAGCTGGCCGTGCCGCTCGGTGCGCTGGAGCTCGCGCAGCCTGGTCGGGGTGAGCTTGCGGCCGTTGTCGGTGGCCTTGTCGATCTCGGCGGTGGCGGCCTCGCCCTCGTCGATCGCCTTGGCCAGGATGACCTCCTGCTCCGCGGTCAGGAGCGGCACCTTGCCGATCTCCTTGAGGTACATGCGGACGGGGTCGTTGGTGGGGGCCTTAAGGGCCAGCTCCTCGTCGCGGGCCGAGCGGGCCTCGCGGGCGAACTCCTCGGCGTCGAGCTCGTCGACCATCTCGACGACCTCGATGTTCTCGTCCTGCAGGTGCTGCAGGATGTTGTCCATCTGCTCGGCCGAGACGTCGACCGGGGCGAGGGCCTCGATGACCTCCTCGTTGGTGAGGAAGCCGCGCTCCTTGCCCTTGGCGACGAGATCGCGTACCTCGTCGATCTGCGCCTCTTTGGCGATCGCCATCTGCTCAGGTACCTCTCGTTCCGTACGGCGCCAGGTGGGAGCGCCGGCTTCCCACCTAGGCGGTGCGCTCGGGGAGATCCCCGTCGCCTCCGGGCCGCGGCTCCCGCAGGGCTCGCCGTCGCGCCTCGAGGGCGATGAGCTCTTCGAAGACTCGAGTGTACTCGTGCGGCCGCTCCACCGGGTTCATACGCTGCAAGGTCCCCTTGAGCTGATCGATGACGCGGGTGAGGCGGAGCTCCTCCAGCCGCCGGAATACCTCGTCAGCGTACCCCCGGTTTTCCTCGGCCGCGAACGCCTCAACGGCCAGGCCGCGCAGGAAACGGCGGTCGGTCTCGGTGGCCGCGGCCTCGAGGACGGCCTCGAGCGGCTTGCCGGGGCCGCCGGCCTCGGTGAGGGCGGCGAACGCGGCCAGGGTCCCCGGGGTGCTGAACCAGTCAGGGGCCCAGCGCTCGGCCGCCTCGGCCGTCCAGTCGGGGTGCTGGAGGGCGAACTTGAGGGCCTCGCACTCGACCCGGGCCTGGGGGCTGCGCGAACGCGGTGGCGCCTTGACCTCGACCTGCGGCCGCCCGGCGGGCTGGCCGGCGATCATCGCCAGGTACTCCCGCTCGTCCAGGTGCAGGCGCTGGACGACCGAGCGGGCGTACCCGGTGCGCTGGAGGCTGTCGGGGACGCTGCGCAGCAGCGGGACGAGCTCGCGGGCGGCCAGGACCTTGCCCTCGGGCTGGCTGAGGTCGAAGGAGGCCAGCTTCCAGTCCAGCCACCAGCGGACCAGCGGCTGGGCGGCCTCGACCAGCTCCCGGAAGGCGTCGCCGCCGTAGCGGCCGACGTACTCGGCCGGGTCGAGGCCGGCCGGCATGGTCAGGACATGGGCCGAGAGCGACGCCTCGGGGGCGGCGACCAGCTCGGCCACGCCCCGGCCGGCGGCCCGACCGCCGGCGGCGTCGGCGTCGAAGGCGAGCACGATCCGGCCCGTGAACCGGCCAAGCAGCTTGAAGTGCTCGGCCCGCAGGGCGGTGCCGCAGGTGGCCACGGCCTGGGCGACCCCGGACTGGTGGCAGGCGATCACGTCGGTATAGCCCTCGACCACCACCGCGAAGCCGGCCTTGACGATCTCCGACTTGGCCCAGTTGAGGGCGTACAGGGCCCGGCCCTTGTGCCAAATCGGGGTCTCGGCGGTGTTCACGTACTTGGGCCCGCGGCCCTCGTCGACGTCCAGCAGGCGCCCGCCGAAGGCGACCGGGTCGCCGGCCACGTCGAAGATCGGGAACAGCACCCGGGCGTGGAAGGCGTCGCGCAGCCCCCGGGCCCCGGTCCGGGCCAGCCCGGCCTCGGCCAGCTCCTCGGGCCGGAACCCCCTGGCCCGCAGGTGCCCGACCAGCGCCTCCCAGCTCCCCCCGGGCGCCCAGCCGAGCCGGAACCGCTCGGCCACCGCCCGGTCGATCCCCCGCGACGACAGGTAGGCGCGGGCGGCGCGCCCGTCCGGCGAGGCGACCAGCGCCTGGTGGTAGAACTCGACCGCCTCGGCATGGGCCGCGACCAGCTGGCTCTTTCGCCCCATGCTGCCCCGCTCCCCCGCCGACCGCCCCTCGTACCGCACCTCGATCCCGGCCCGGTGCGCGAGCCGCTCCACCGCCTCGGTGAACGACAGGGTCTCCTGCTTCATCAGGAAGTCGATCGCGTCCCCGCCCTGACCACAGCCAAAGCAGTTTCCCGTGAGGATGTTGTCCTCGAGCGTGAACGCGTGCCCTTGGTCCACGACGGCGCAGAAGACCTCCTCAACCCGGTCGGTGGGCTCGACCAAACGGACGACCCAGCCGCGCCGCGCGAATGCTTTCGATGAGGAGGAGAAGCGGATCCGGTGCTCGTCAAGGAGGAAGAACTCCTCGGTGAGGTCCTCGTTGACGAAGTGGATCCGGAAGAGGGAGCTGGGCTCCCGGCCGGGGAAGCCCTCCCGCACCTGCTCGGTGATTCCATACGTGCCGATGCCAAGGCGGGTGCAGACGGCCCGAACGCACTCGAGCGTCTCACGGTCTGCGGAGTTGAGCATGACCGTGCCGTCCTTGGCGACGTGGCCGTCGGCGGCTACGTAGCCTGCCAGCCATCCATAGAGGTAGGAGACCGATTCGTCGAGCGGTGGCAGCTCCTTGAACATTCGCGGCAGGTGATGCACGAGGAGACGGTCTTCCCGCTCCGTCACGAAGCTGTTCGGGAACCACTTGAGCAGCGCGACGTCCTTGATCGGGTCGAGCTGGGCCATGCTGCCGGAGCCGTTCCGGTGGCCATCGCCAAAGGTGATGCCATGCGCGACGCCGAAGGGCGATGGCGTTGTCCGCTTGATCCGTGACCTCGGGAACTTGGACACCAGCCGCTGCCCTGGCCGGAGCTCTCGCGTGACGACCTCCCGCATCGAGCGATGGTTCTCGCCCTTGCGGATGAACCAGCGGTGCTCGGCCGTAGCGAACAGCTCCTTGACCTGCCGGTTCCGGCTGACCACCAGGCGCATCAGCGGTTGCACTCCGAACGAGTAGAACGGAGCCTCGATCCACTTGCCGTTGTGGGCCAGGATCCGGTGGGTACCGCCAGCCAGCTCACGAATGGGCCGGACGCCCTCCCAGGTGAGCACCCGGGTCTCCCTGGCCAGGCAGTGCCACAGGGAACGGCCGGAGTCGACCGTGAAGGAGGGGGTCTTCTCCTGGTGGAAGGGGCAGAGGCCCTTCATGCGGGTGCCGCCGCCGGGGCGGAGGGTCACGTACTCGCCGACCAGGGCGACGACGTCGGTCGCCTCGCGGATCTCGGCGATCGACTCGTCACGGATGCGGCCGGCCACGGCGGACTCCACCTCGACGCGTTACGAGTGCACCTAACTGCCCAAGGGGAAGGACCCGTCGGGTCACCGGGGCATTGTACGCACGACCCCCGACGGTGGCTCAGCGGTCGCGGTCGCGGCGGCGGCTCTGGTCCGGGGACTGGGGGCCGAGGAGGTTGAAGGCCTGCCAGCCGAGGAACAGCGCGAAGCCGAGGATGGGCCAGATCGGCCAGAAGTAGTCGCTGCCG
>DATENJ010000063.1:0-5525 GCA_035275125.1 Actinomycetes bacterium
GCGGCCGAGGGGTCGCGGCCGGCGGCCAGCTCGTCGAGGGCCAGGTCGAGACCGGCCAGGGCGGCCAGGTCGTTCTCCGGGCCCGTCGGCCCGTTGTCGCGGGGCTCGGTCATCCGGCGGTCACCCCCATCGCCTCGCGGAGCGAGCGCAGGGCCCGGTGCTGGGCGACCCGCACCGCACCCTCCGACTTGCCGAGCACCTCGCCAACCTGGGCGGCGGACAGGCCGCCGAGCACCCGCAGGGCCAGGACCTCCTGCTGGTCGGACCGGAGCCGCCGGAAGGCGCCGGCGACCTCGGCCCGCTGCTCGGCGGCCAGCACCGCCTCCTCGGGGCCGTCGACGGCCGGGAGCGACACCGGGACGGCGTCCCGACCGCCCCGGTGGGCCGAGTGCGCCGCCTCGTCGAGCTCGACCTCGCGCCGGCGGAACCGGCGCCGAAAGTGGTCGGCGACCCGGCGGTGGGCGATGGTGAACAGCCACGCATCGAAGTCGGTGCCGGCCCGGTAGGAGCCGAGGTTGCGGCACACCGCCTCGAATGTCTCGCTGGTCACGTCCTCCGCCTTCTCCGCGTCGCCGAGCCTGCCGGTCGCGAACCGGGCCACCCGGTCGCGGTAGGTGTCGTACAGCTGCCCCAGGGCAGAGGAGTCTCCGGCCCGGGCGTCCCGGACCAGCGCCTCCACGTCGACCTTGGTCAGCTCGGCCATCCCCCCCGTCATCGCGGCCGGCGGCGATTCGTTACCGCCCGATCTTGCGCGCTGTTATGACGCTGTTGTGACAGTGCGTCCTTATCGGTGTGGACGTCCCTCTCCGGCCATCGGACCGCACTTGTATGATCGTTCAACCATGAGACCTCTACACCGATTCACGGTGCTACCCACCGTGCCTGACGCCCTCACCCCGCTGCGCGTCCTCGCCCACAACCTCCGCTGGAGCTGGCACCCCGCCACCCAGGAGCTGTTCCGCACTATCGACCCCGCCGGGTGGGAGGCCTCCGGGCACAACCCCCTGCGGATGCTGAACGAAACCGACGCCCACGTGCTCGAGCAGGCCGCCGCCGACACCGACTTCCTCGCCCGCCAGCACGCCCTGCTGGAGGACCTCGAGCGCTACCTCGGCGAGCCCCGCTGGTACCAGACCCTGGCCAACGCCCCGTCCCGGATCGCCTACTTCTCGCCAGAGTTCGGCGTCAGCGAGGTCCTCCCCCAGTACTCGGGCGGCCTCGGTGTGCTCGCCGGCGACCACCTCAAGGCGGCCAGCGACCTCGGCGTGCCCGTGGTCGGGGTCGGCCTGTTCTACCGCTCGGGCTACTTCCGCCAGTCGCTGACCGCCGACGGTCGCCAGCAGGAGTCCTACCCGGCCTTCAACCCTCACGAGCTCCCCTTCGAGCTGGTCAAGGACACCGGCGGCAAGCCGCTGCTGGTCTCGGTGCGGCTGCCCGACGGGGTGCTCCATGCTCAGATCTGGCGGGCCGAGGTCGGCCGGGCGCCGCTGCTGCTGCTCGACTCCGACGTGGACGAGAACGGCCCGGCCGAGCGGGCGGTCACCGACCGCCTCTACGGCGGCGGGGGCGAGCATCGCCTGCGCCAGGAGATCCTGCTCGGCATCGGCGGGGTGCGGGCCCTGCACGCCCTCGGGATCGAGCCAGAGGTGTTCCACACCAACGAGGGCCACGCCGGGTTCCTCGGCCTCGAGCGCATCCGCCGCCTCATTGAGGAGCAGGGCCTCGACGCGGCCACCGCCATCGAGACGGTCCGGGCCGGGACCATCTTCACCACGCACACCCCGGTGTCGGCCGGCATCGACCGGTTCCCGCGGTCGTTCATCGAGCGCTACTTCGGCGAGCACGGGGTCGAGACCGGCCTCGGGGTCGACCAGATCGTCCAGCTCGGGGCCGAGCCCGACGGCGACCACTCGATGTTCAACATGGCCATCATGGGCCTGCGCCTGGCCCAGCGGGCCAACGGTGTCAGCCGCCTCCACGGCCAGGTGTCGCGGGGCATGTTCCGCGGCCTGTGGTCCGGGTTCGAGCAGGCCGAGGTCCCGATCGGCCATGTCACCAACGGGGTCCACGCCGGCACCTGGATCAACCGCGAGTTCACCGACCTGTTCGAGCGACGGATCGGGGGCGACTTCCGCGTCTCGGCCCGTTCCTGGGAGCCGCTGGCCGACACCCCGGACGAGGAGATCTGGAAGCTGCGGCGGCTCGCCCGCGAGCGGCTGGTCGACGACGTCCGCTCCCGGCTGAAGAAGGCCTGGCTGGCCCGGGGCGCCAGCGAGGGCCAGCTCGGCTGGATCGACCGGGCCTTCGACCCGGAGGTGCTGACCGTCGGGTTCGCTCGCCGGGTGCCCTCGTACAAGCGGCTCACCCTGCTGCTGGAGGACGAGGAGCGCCTCACCCGGCTGCTGCTGGACTCCGAGCGGCCCATTCAGCTGCTGATCGCCGGCAAGGCCCACCCGGCCGACGAGGGGGGCAAGTCGCTGATCGCGGACTTCGCCCGCTTCGCCACCCAGGCCAAAGTCCGGCACCGGGTCGCGTTCCTGCCCGACTACGACATGGCGATGGCCAGGACGCTGGTCGCCGGGTCGGACGTCTGGCTCAACAACCCGCTGCGGCCGTACGAGGCCTGTGGGACCAGTGGCATGAAGGCGGCCCTCAACGGCTGCCTCAACCTGTCGATCCGCGACGGCTGGTGGGACGAGCTCTACGACGGCCACAACGGCTGGGCGATCCCATCGGCCGACGACCCGACGATCGAGCCCGACCGCCGCGACCAGCTCGAGGCCGCGTCCATCTACGACCTGCTCGAGCATGAGGTCCTGCCGCTGTTCTACGACCGGCCGGACGGCCTGCCCAGGGGCTGGATCGGGATGATCAAGCACAACCTGGTCTCGCTCGGGCCGGCGATCCTGGCCAGCCGCATGGTCCGCGACTACACCGAGGGCTACTACCTGCCCGCCGCCTCGACCTCACGGCGACTGGCCGGCGACGACTTCGCCGCCTCCAAGGAGCTGGCCTCCTGGAAGCGCCGGGCCGCCGCGGCCTGGCCGGGCGTCTCCGTGCGCCGGGTCGAGAACGGGATCAAGGAGCGCCTGCTCGGCGCCAGGTTCACCGTCAGGGCGTTCGTCGAGCTGGGCGACCTCGATCCCGACGAGGTGGAGGTCCAGGTCGCCTACGGCAGGGTCGACGACGCCGACGACCTCCCCGAGGTCGAGCTGGCCACCCTCAAGCAGAACGGCCAGCGGACCTCCGACGGCTGGGCCTTCGAAGGCGAGGTCCCCCTCGCCACCCCAGGCGCCTTCGGCTACACCGTCCGGGTCGTTCCCCGCCACGTCGGCCTCGTCGCCCCCTGCGAGCTCGGCCTGGTCGCCTGGGCCTAGCCGACCCCGCCAGGCTGCGCCAACCCCGCCGGGTCGCGCCAGCCGTCCAGGCTGGGGTCGGCGCGGCTACGGGTCAGGTCTGGTGGGTGCCGACGTTGCGGGTGCCGCCGATCTCGCCGGTCTCGGTCTCCAGCAGGACCCGGAGGAGGAGCACGACCCAGGTCCGGTAGGGGCGCCAGGCGTCGGCGTGGCGCTCCAGCCATTCCTGGTCGGGCGGCTCGTCGAGGTCGTAGGCGATCGCCGCCCCGCGGCACAGGCGGGGCTCGTGCACGGGCAGGTGGTCGGGGTCGCCGGCCCCGCGGAGGAGCACCAGCTCGGCCGAGAAGTCGCCGATCCCTTGGAGCTGCTTCAGCTCGGCCAGGGCCTGCTCGCGGGGCAGCCCGCGGAGCCTGGCCCCGTCGAGCCGGCCGTCGGCGGCCGCGTCGCCCAGCGCCCGGAGGTCCTCGACCTTGCGTGCGAACAGGCCCGGGAACTCCTCCAGTCCGGCCAGCCGGCCCGGGGCTGGGAAGGCATGACGGACGTCACCGTGGATGTCGACCGCCTCGCCCAGCGCGGCCGCCATCCGCTCCTTGATCCTGGCCGCCTGCACGATCCGGATCCGGTGCCCGATCAGCGCCCAGGCCGCCGCCTCGTAGGGCGAGAAGAACCCGACCGGCCGCAGCCCTGGCCAGCGCCGCTGCAGCCCCCCGACGACCGGGTCGCGCCGCCCGACCTCCGGGAACCCGCTCCCGTCCACGTCCAGCGACAGGATCCGCGTCGCCTGCTCGCGGACGACCCCCGGGTCGGGCTCACCGAACACCTCCCCGACGACCACCCCGTCCGGCTGCCGCAGGCACACCCCGGCCGCCGCCTCCTCCCCATCCGGCACGAACGCCAGATGCAGATGCCCTCCCTCGTCGGCCGCCCGGTGCGCCGCCGGCGAGAACCCCTCCAGGAACACCGCGCTCGCCCCCAGCGAGAACGGTCCCTGCGGCACCAGCTCAAAGCTCGTCATCGTCGCCATCCCATCCATCTCGTCACGAATCCCAACGGTGGCCGAGCGTACCTCCGGCCAGGAACAAGGGCCCGCGCTTGTCCACAGCCCCGCCCGGGCGTCAGGCGCGAACCAGCAGGGCGTGGGGAAGGGTGGCCAGGAGCTGGCCGGCCGGGGTCGGGCCGCCGAGGTGGCGGGCGCCCGACAGCAGGTCCCGCCAGGGACCGGCCGGGAGATCGAGCGGCCCGGAGGCCCTATCAGGAACGGCGTCGGCGGCGTGGCGACCCGCACCGGGGAACCGGGTGGCGACCACGACCAGGTGGTCGTCGCCTCGGGTGAAGGCGACCAGGTTGTGGGGGGCGTCGACCGGGCGGTAGCCGGTGAACAGCTCGGGATGGTCGCGTCGGAGGCGCAGGGCCGTGCGGGTGATCTGGAACTTGAGGGAGTTGTCGCCTTGGAAGGTGACGGGGCCGCGGTTGTCGGGGTCGACCAGGACCAGCTGCTCGGTCTCGGTGCCCTGGTAGGTGTCGGGGATGCCGGGGCTGGTAAGGCGGAGGAGGGCCAGGGCGGCTGCCTTGACCCGGCCGGCGGGGGCGAGCTCGGCGACCAGCTCTTCGAGCTCGCCCAGGAACGCCGGATCGGCGTAGGCGCGGGCGACGACGGCGGCCACAGCCTGCTCGTAGGCCGGGTCGGGGTCGGTCCAGGTGGTGTGGAGGCCGGCCTCGCGAACCGCCTTCTCCATGTAGGCGAGGCAGCGCGACTGCTCAAGGGGCCAGGCGCCGGCCATGGTCTGCCACAGCAGGAGGGCGTCGGCCGGGTCCACCCCGTGGCCGAGGCGCTCGGTCCAGCGGGTGGCCAGGGGCCACCAGCGGGCCGGGCACTCGCTGAGCACGGCCAGGCGGGCGCGGACGTCCTCGCCCCGCTTGGTGTCGTGGGTCGAGGTGGCGACCATGCTCTGGGGCCAGCGGGCCTCGCGTTCGGTGCTGGCCTCGTGGAGCTCGGCCACCGGGCGGCCGAAGACCGCCAGGTTGCCGCCGACCTCGTTGCGGGCCACCAGGCGGGTGTCGCGGTACAGGGCGGTGTCCTCCACCCCCTTGGCCATGGCCGGGCCGCTGAGCTGCTGGAACCGCCGGACAACCTCCGGAGCCGTTGCCTCGAGGATCAGCGCGGCGACC
>DATENJ010000064.1:0-3960 GCA_035275125.1 Actinomycetes bacterium
CCTCCTCGGCCGCCTCCAGGTCGACCCGGCCGAGTGGCCGGGCGACCTGGAGGTGCCGGTCGGCGACGGCGGTCACCGACCCTGCCGGCTCGCCACCGCCTCGGGCACGACGGTGGCCGCCGTCTCGGCCTCGGCCAACCGGGCGAGGGCCAGGGCGCCGAGCGAGAGCCCGAAGTCGCGCAGGGCGACGTCGAAGTAGTCGCCGACCACCAGCAGGTTGACGATGATGGCCCAGAGCCAGACGGCGACAACGTAGCCGCCGATCCTCGGCCGGAGGGCGACCAGCACGCCGGCGGCGATCTCGACCACCCCGACGGCCATCATGAGGGTGTGGGCGCTGACCGGCAGGACGTCGGTGACGACCGGGGCCAGGTACTTGTCCCAGTCGACCAGCACGTCGAAGAACTTGTCGAGACCGGCCAGGATCGGGGCGACGACGAAGCCGACGTACAGGAGCCGGAACGCCTGCCGGGCCTTGTCGGGAACTGCGGCCATAGGGCACCTCCTGGTGCGGGGAGCGGATGCCGTTCGAGATGCTTGGTGTCGGGGAAGCGCCGGGTCTTACCGACCGGGTGGTAAGACCCGCCCCGCGGGCGACACCAAGAAGGGCATGGAGGTCGCAATAGGCGGGCTGGCTGCTACGCTCCCGCACGTGAACCCGGCGATGGACCCAGAGTCGCGCGCCTGGGTGGCCGCGCTGGCCGGCGACGGCGGCGACCGCGAGGCGGCCTTGACCGGCTGCACGCCCTGCTCCTGCGGGCGGCCAGCTTCGAGCTGCGCCGCCGCCGGGGCCAGCTGGCCGGCCTGTCGGCGGACGAGCGCCACGACCTGGCCGTCCAGGCCGCCGACGACGCCATGATGGGGGTGCTGGCCCGCCTCGACGACTTCCGCGGCCTGAGCCGGTTCACCACCTGGGCCTACAAGTTCGCCCTGCTGGAGGCGTCCACCAGGGCCCGCCGTCAGGCCTGGCGGGACCGCGAGCTGCCCCGCCCGCCCGAGGACTGGGTCGCCATGGCCGACCCGACCGGCCGCCCCGAGGCCGCCGCCGAGCACGCCGAGCTGCTGGCCGCCCTCAAGGCCGCGGTCGCCGAGGTGCTCACCCCCCACCAGCGGGAGGTCCTGCTGACCGTGGTCGCCGGCAAGGTGCCGCTCGACGTCCTGGCCGAGCGGCGCGGCACCACCAGGGGCGCCCTCTACAAGACGATCCACGACGCGCGCCGCAAGCTGCGCGCCCACCTGACCGACGCCGGCCTACTTGCGGAGGAGGTGACCAGGAGATGAGCCTCGTCGACGGGCTTCTCGGTCCCGAGGAGCCGGAGGTGGGCTGCGACGCCTGCTTCGCCGAGCTCGACCACTACGTCGAGCTGGAGCTCGCCGGCCACAACCCGGACACCCAGCTCCCCGGGCTCCGCGCCCACCTCGCCGGCTGCCAGGCCTGCCGCGAGGAGCACGAGAGCCTCCTCGCCCTCGTCAGCGGCGACCCCAGCTAGGGGCGGCTGCCCCGCGCCGGCGCCGAGGGTGCCGTTAGGGATTCGGGGTGTCGGGGCACGATGGCTTGGGACGATACTGTTCTCCACGACATGCCGGTATCTGCAGGAGGAGCGTCACCATGCCCATCGCCACGCCCGATGTGTACAACGAGATGCTCGACCGGGCCAAGGAGCAGGGCTTCGCGTACCCGGCCATCAACGTGACCTCCTCCGAGAGCCTGAACGCGGCCATCCGCGGCTACGCCGAGGCCGGCAGCGACGGCATCGTGCAGATCTCGACCGGCGGGGCGGCGTTCCTGTCCGGCCAGCGGCTCAAGGACATGGTGACCGGGGCGGTCGCCCTTGCCGAGTTCGCGCATGTGGTGGCGGCCAAGCACCCGGTCAACATCGCCCTGCACACCGACCACTGCCCCAAGGACAAGCTCGACAGCTACATGCGCCCGCTGATCAAGCTGTCCCAGGAGCGGGTCGCCGCCGGCAAGGCCCCGCTGTTCCAGTCGCACATGTGGGACGGCTCCGCGGTGCCGATGGACGAGAACCTCCAGATCGCCGACGAGCTCCTGACCGAATGCGCCAAGGCCAGGATCGTCATGGAGATGGAGATCGGCGTGGTCGGCGGCGAGGAGGACGACGTCGTCGGTGAGATGAGCGACAAGCTCTACTCGACCCCCGAGGACGCGCTGCGGACGGCCGAGACCCTCGGGACCGGCGAGCGCGGCCGCTACCTGCTGGCCGCCACCTTCGGCAACGTCCACGGCGTCTACAAGCCGGGCCACGTCAAGCTCCGTCCCGAGCTCCTCCAGGAGCTGCAGCAGGCCGTCGGCGACAAGGTCGGCAAGGAGAAGCCGTTCGACCTGGTCTTCCACGGCGGGTCGGGGTCGCTGCTGGCCGAGATCCGCGAGGCCATCGGCTACGGCGTCATCAAGATGAACGTCGACACCGACACCCAGTACGCCCTGACCCGCCCGATTGTCGACCATATGTTCAAGAACTACGACGGCGTGCTCAAGGTCGACGGCGACGTCGGGGTGAAGAAGACCTACGACCCGCGCACCTACATGGCCAAGGCCGAGGGGTCCATGGCCGCCCGGGTCACCCAGGCCTGCGAGGACCTCCTTTCGGCCGGGACCTCGATGGCCAGCGCCTGAACCGGGCGGTGCGGACCCGGTCCCTTGGCGCGACCGGCCTCCGGGTCACCCCGGTCGGGCTCGGCCTGGCGGCGCTCGGCCGGCCGGCCTACATCGACCTCGGCCGCGACGCCGACCTCGGCCCCGACCGCGGGGTCGAGGCGCTGGAGCGGCGCTGCCACGAGGTGCTGGACGCGGCCTTCGACCACGGGGTCCGCTACCTGGACGCGGCCCGCTCCTACGGCCGGGCCGAGCAGTTCCTGGCCAGCTGGCTGGACGCCCGAGGGCTCGACCCGGACGAGGTGACGGTCGGGTCCAAGTGGGGCTACACCTACGTCGGCGACTGGCGGATGGACGCCGATACCCACGAGGTCAAGGACCACTCGCTGGCCGCCCTGACCCGCCAGCTGGCCGAGACCCGCGCCCTGCTGGGCGACCACCTCGACCTCTACCAGGTCCACTCGGCCACGCTCGACAGCGGGGTGCTCGAGGACCGGGCGGTGCTGGCCGAGCTGGCCCGCCTCCGCGAGGAGGGGGTGGTGGTCGGCCTCTCCTCCAGCGGGCCCGGCCAGGCCGACACGATCCGCCGCGCCCTTGCCGTGACCGCCGACGGCGTGGGGCCGTTCGCCTGCGTGCAGGCCACCTGGAACCTGCTGGAGCCGTCCGCCGGACCGGCCCTGGCCGAGGCCAGCGCGGCCGGCTGGGGGGTGATCGTCAAGGAGGCGGTCGCCAACGGCCGGCTCACCCCCCATGGGCAGGGCGCGGACACGGCCGCCCTCGGCCGGGTCGCGGCCAGGCACGGGGTCGGGGTCGACGCGGTCGCTCTCGCCGCCGTGCTCGCCAACCCCTGGACCGACGTGGTCCTCTCGGGCGCCGTCACCCCTGGCCAGCTCGAGGCCAACCTGGCCGCCCCGCGGGTCGAGCTCACCCCGGAGGACCTGGAGGAGCTGGCCACCCTGGCCGAGCCAGCGGAGCGCTACTGGCGGGAACGAGCCGGCCTCTCCTGGTCCTGAGCTCCCCGGCGGGGCGGGGCGGTCCGGTTGTTGAATGGTCGCCGCCGCGGCCATGGTGGGGCCGCCGCCTGCGAGAGGAGCCGACATGCCCGACCCGGAGCCCGCCCCGAGCGGTCAGGGGACCGTGACCGTGGCCGGGTCGGGGGCGGCCTCGGCCGTTCCCGACACCGCGCTGCTCCAGCTGGGGGTCGAGACCCGCGGGTCGACCCCGGCCGAGGCGCTTGACGCCTGCGGGCGCACCCTCGACCAGATCCTGGCCGCCCTTGACGCCGAGGGTGTCGAGCCGGCCCGCCGCACCACCGGCGGGCTGGAGCTGCACGAGGACTGGGA
>DATENJ010000065.1:0-6423 GCA_035275125.1 Actinomycetes bacterium
TGGCCGTCGGCGCCGGGCTGGCCCTGGTGCTGGTCGCCGCTGGCCTTTCGCTGGTCGTGGCCGGGCTGGTCCGCGCGGCCCGGCCGGCGCTGCTGCGGGAGGAGGTGCTGTGACGCCGCCGGCTCGTCCCAGCCTGGTCGCCTGCCAGGACCTGTTCCAGATCTACCGGCTGGGCGGCCACGAGGTCGTCGCCCTCCAGGGTGTCGACCTCGACGTCGCCCGGGGGGAGCTGCTGGCGCTGCTGGGCCCGTCGGGCGCCGGCAAGTCGACGCTGCTGTCGCTGCTCGGCGGCCTGGAACGTCCGTCCGCGGGCCGGGTGTGGGTGGACGGCCAGGATCTCGCGCGCCTGCCGGAGGCCGCGCTCACCGCGTTCCGCCGTCGCCAGGTCGGCTTCGTGGTCCAGACCCCGGCCCGCAACCTCCTGCCGTACGCCAGTGCCACACAGAACCTCGAGCTGCCGATGCGCCTGGCGGGTGTGCCACCCGCGCGCCGCCGTGAGCGCACCCGCGCGCTGCTGGCGGCGACCGGTCTCCAGGACCTGGGCGGCAGGCCGGTCCGGGCACTGTCCGGTGGCGAGCAGCAGCGGCTCGCCGTCGCCGTGGCGGTCGCGAACGAGCCGCCGCTGCTGCTGGCCGACGAGCCCACCAGCCAGCTCGACCGCGCCAACGTGGCACGGGTGCTGGAGCTGCTGCGGGCCCTGCGGGACCAGACCGGCACCACGGTCGTCATGGTGACCCATGACCCCGAGGCGGCGGGGGCGATGGACCGCACCGTGAGCATCCGGGGCGGCCGGGTGGGCGCGGAGGGCCGCGGCGGCGTGGAGTACGCCGTGGTCGGCCCGACGGGCCTGGTGCAGCTGCCCGCCGACGCCCTGGAGGTGCTGCCCCCCGGCGCCCGGGCGCTGGTGGAGGTCGGGGACGGACCCGTCCTACTGCACCCGGTCGAGCCACCGGGCGAGACACCTGAGGAGGGCAGATGCTGATCGAGCACCAGGGGCGGCGGCCGCGAGTCGCCGCCTCAGCCTATGTCGCCCCCAACGCCGTCGTCGCCGGGGACGTGGTTGTCGGGGAGGACTGCCGCATCCTGTTCGGGGCCGTGGTGACCGCCGAGGACGGCGGCGCCGTCGAGCTGGGTGAGCGGGTCATCGTCATGGAGCAGGCGGTGGTCCGCGGCCGCGCTGGCCACCCCGCGGTTGTCGGCCGCCACGTCCTGGTGGGCCCGCACGCCCACGTCAACGGGGCCGTGCTCGGCGACGGCGTGTTCATCGCCACCGGCGCCTCGGTCTTCCCGGGCGCTCGCATCGGCACCGGCGCCGAGGTCCGCATCAACGGGGTCGTCCACGTCAACAGCGTCCTGCCCGAGGAGGCGACCGTCCCCATCGGCTGGGTCGCGGTCGGTGATCCAGCCCACATCCTGCCCCCCTCCGACCATGCGGGGATCGCGGCGGTGCAACAGAGCCTCGACTTCGTCGGCACGGTCTACGGCGTCCCGAAGGGGTCACCGGCCGAGGAGCTGGGCGAGATCACCCGCCGGTACGCCGACCTGTTCGGTCGCCACCACGACGACCGGGTCGTCGGCTAGGCCATCGGTCCTTGTGGGCGTCAGGCGAGATCCCCTGGTGACCCAGCGTCGCACTGGGCCAACACGTCCTCCAGTCGCGCTTCAACGGGGATCACCCTCGGCAGGCCCGTGAACACGAGCACTCTGCGAACGGGAGATCCGCGAGGCACCACGAGGTGCAGCTGCCGTCGTCGAGTCTGCAGCCGCTCCGCCAGCCGGAGCAGGAGCGCCACACCGGAGCTGTCGAGGTAGGTGATGTCGCTGAGATCAACCACGAGCCGCCGCGCCTCCTGCCCCATGGCACTGCCGATGGCCCTGGAGACCTCCTGCGCATTGGAGAGGTCGATCTCCCCATGGACACGTACCAGGCAGACCGTGCCCTGCCGCACCCCCTCGACCCGCGCCAGATCGCTCACGAGACGGTCCTGCCCGAGAGTCGGCGCTGCATCCGCACCACCGTTCCCTGTGGCCCGCCCGACAGCTCGACGGACTCCATGAGCTCCTGGATCAGCGGCAGGCCATGGCCACCGTGGTGGCCGGATGAAGGCCGCCAGCACCCTCGATCTCTGACGATCACCTCGGCCGTCCCGTCGCGGACGTCAAGGCTGATCTCCAAGGGGCCTTCCTTGGCACCGTAGGCATGTTCGATCACGTTCGCGCACACCTCACCGCAGGCGAGAAGAATGTCGTTCGCGACTTGTGGGTCGGCGTCGCTCTCCCGCAGCCAGCGGCGAAGCGTCTGGCGCAGCGGCGCCAGCACGCGCGGTTCGGCCGGCATGCGCAGGAGTGGGCGACCTGTCAGCGGGACGGACCGGATCGCGAGCAGGGCGACGTCGTCAGCGGTGTCGTCCTCCACCATCGAGCGCAGCAGCTTCTCGCAGAGGGCCTCGATGTCCTGGCCGCTGTCTGCCGCCAAGGTCTCCAGGCGCTCGAGGCCCTCGTAGATCGAGATCCCGCGCTTTTCCACCAGCCCGTCGGTGAACAGCAGCAGGGTCGAATCGGGAGCCAGCCGGAACCTGCTCTCGGCGGGGAGTCCCGGTTCGTCGCATCCCAGCGGGGACCCAAGGCCGTCTTCGAGATATGCGGTCTTGCCCTCCGGTCCCAGAAGCAGCGGTGGTGGATGCCCCGCGTTGGCGAACTGGACCATTCCGGAGTCCAGGTCCAGGACGAGGTAGATGAGCGTGACGATCTCCGACACCAGCAGTCGGCTGACGAGACGGTCGAGTCGGCTCACGACCTTGGCCGGTGACGGTTCCTCCAGCGCATAGGCACGCAGGGCCATCCGTAGCTGTCCCATGGTCGAGGCCGCTCGCAGCCCGTGGCCGGCCACGTCGCCGATGGCCAGGCCGACCTGCCCGCTGGGCAGCTCCACCACGTCGTACCAGTCGCCGCCGACCGCCATGTCCGCACCGGCCGGGACGTACCGTGCGGCGAGCGCCATGCCCGGAAGCTCAGGGAGCCGGTCCGGCAGCAGGCCTCGCTGCAGGGTCTCGGCGATCCGGTGCTCGCGTTCGGCCTTTCTGCTCTCGGTGACGTCCTGAACGGTCCCGACCATCCGCAGCGGCTCGCGGTCCGGGCCGACGTACAGCTTGGCCTTTCCGACCAGCTCACGCTCGGTACCGTTGGGCCGAGTGATGCAGTACTCGATGTTGGGGAGATCGTGGTCGTCAGACCGCCGGACAGCAGCCCCGACGTTCGACCGGATCCGTGCGGCATCCTCGGGGTTCACCTGGGCAACCGCCGTCTCGAAGGTGGCCGGGAACGCCTGTGGGACGTGCCCATAAATGCGGTACATCTCGTCGGACCAGGAGATCCGGTTCTGCGGGATCACCCATTCCCAGCTCCCGATGTGGGCGACCTGTTGGGCCTCGGCGAGCTGCCCCTCGCGCTGCAGGAGCTTCCGGCTGGATTCCTCGCGTTCGGCGATCTCGTTCCTGAGCTGCAGGTTGGTCGCGGACACCTGGGAGGTCCGCTGCCGCACCCGCATCTCCAGCTTGGCCGCGGCGCGCTCCAGCGCCTGGTGGGCGTGGAGCCGCTCGGTCACCACGGCGGCGAAGAAGAACGAGCAGAAGGCGACCGTCGCGTTGAACGCCTGCAATGTGAGCATCTTCTCGAGGAGCGTCCCGGCTCGGAAGGGCCCGACGCCCGTGGCGGCCGCCCACGAGGCGACGACGACGACAAGCAGGGCGGCCGGTGCCGCCCCTCGTTGCTGGAACCGCCAGGCGGCCCACCCCAGCAACGGGATCACCAGGAACATCAGGTGCGGATCACTACCGATCGCGACCGGGGAAGCCGTTGCGATCAAGACGAAGAGCAGTGCGGCTTCGACGGGTTTCCAGGGTGGTGCTCTGCCCGGTCGGCGCCATGGCAGCAGCAGGCTGAGGACGAACGGGGTGACCACGAGGACGCCCATGGCGTCGCCCGCCCACCACACCGCCCACGCGCCCATCACGTCATCTGCCCGGAGGGCTCCGGAGGCCACCAGCACCCCGGCGCCGACCGAGGCACTGATGGCCATGCTCGCCAGGGCACCCACAAAGACGATGGCAGCGGCGTCGCGGAGGCGGTCGATCTCCCGGCGAAAGCCGACCTTGCCGAGCAGCGTGGCCGCCACCAGGGGCGCGAGTGTGTTGCCGGCGGCCGTCGCCGAAGCGGCCAGACTGCCGGTGCTGATCGGGAGGTTGACCACGAACGCGGCCAGGGCCACACCGGGCCACACCGACCGCCCGAGCAGGAGGAACGCCGCGACGGCGATGCCCGTTGGGGGCCAGAACGGTGTGATGTTCCTTCCGACCAGTGCGAGCCGCAGGCCGAACCTGGCGGCGGCGTAGTAGGCGATCGCCACCAGGAGGACGCTGGCCGCATACGACCAGGGGTGGGCCGTGGCGGCATAGACCAAGCCGCCCGGCGGAGCCTTGGGCGTTTTCTCCCGAGTGGCCATCTCGCCTTCCTAGGGCGCCGGTGACGCGCCGCTGGAGCGTAACCCTCGAGCTGCCCGAGCGCCACCCAGGTACTAAGTAGGCTGGATCGGTCAAATCCGCAGAGCGTCTCGCTCTATGCCGCCTACCACCGGTCCCAGTGGACCATCGTGTCCAGCGGGGAGCGGGCTGCGGGCTTGAAGTCGGTGCCGACGCTGTAGGCGACCGGGATCAGCGCCGCCTGCATCACCGTCTCGAACGGGATCCCCAGGATCTCGGCCGCCTCGCGCTCATGGCGCAGATGGAAGGTCGTCCAGACGCTGCCGAGCCCGCGAGCCCGAGCGGCGAGCATGAAGCTCCAGGCAGCCGGGATGATCGACCCCCACCGTGAGGCCTGCACCACCACCGGGGCATGGTCGGTGCGGCCCTCCACGCACGGGATCACATGCACCGGCACCTCGTGGATGTGGTCGGCCAGGTACCGGACGGCGTCGGAGATGCGGGCCACGCGCTCGTCGGCGGCGGCCGTGGCGGTCCGTCGCTCCACATAGGGGCCGGCGACGCTGCGCCACAACTCCCCCAGCGCGGCCCGCCGCTCCGGGTCGGTCACGACCAGGAAGTGCCAGTTCTGGGCGTAGCTGGCGGTCGGCGCCTGCTGGGCCAGACCCAGACACTCCTCGAGCACCTCCCGCTCGACCGGGCGGGTCAGATCCAGCCGCTTGCGCACACTGCGGGTCGTGGCCAGCAGCTCATCAGAGGTCAGGTCCAACAGCATGCCCGCCAGCATCCCACGACCGGCGGGGATCCCGGTGGGCGTGACAGGTTTCGAACCTGTCACAACCCCGCGGGTGGCGGTGTTGTTCAGGACGGCAACGTCTCCGATCAGGGGCTCAACGCATGCAACTCCCAGCGGTCCATCCCATCCTCGAGGCCCAGGACGCGGCCGAGGCGCCGACGCCACGGGCGGCCGTGGTCGCGGTCGACCTGGTCAAGACCTACGGCAGCGGCGAGGCCGCCGTGACCGCCCTTGGCGGCGTCTCGGCGTCGTTCACGGCCGGCCGCTTCAGCGCGATCATGGGGTCGTCCGGCTCGGGCAAGTCGACGCTCCTGCACTGCCTCGCCGGGCTGGACACGGTCGATTCGGGCAGGGTGCTGATCGGCGACACCGACATCACGCGGCTCAAGGACAAGCAGCTGGCCCGGCTGCGGCGCTCCGCGATCGGGTTCGTGTTCCAGTCCTTCAACCTCCTGCCCACCCTGACCGCGGCGGAGAACATCGAGCTGCCGCTGCGCATCGCCGGGCGGCGGCTCGACCGCGACTGGCTCGACGGCATCGTGCGCACGCTCGGGCTCGGCGACCGGCTGCGCCACCGGCCCTCCGAGCTCTCCGGCGGGCAGCAGCAACGGGTCGCCATCGCCCGCGCCCTGGTCACCCGTCCCGTCGTGGTGCTCGCCGACGAGCCGACCGGCAACCTCGACTCGCGCGCCGGCCAGGAGCTGCTCGGCCTGCTGCGGCACAGCGTCACCGAGCTGGGCCAGACGATCGTGATGGTGACCCACGACCCGGTCGCGGCGTCCCACGCCGACGGGGTGCTGTTCCTCGCCGACGGGCGCCTCGCCGGCGAGCTCCAGAAGCCGACGGTCAGCGCGGTCCTCGACCGGCTCGGCGGGCTGGAAGAGGGTCGGTGACGCGGTGCTGCGCGCCTCCCTCAGCGGGCTGCTCTCCTACCGCGGCCGGCTGACCGCGACCGTCCTCGCCATCGTGCTCGGCGTCGGCTTCGTCACCGGCACGCTGGTCTTCACCGACGCGTTGCGCACCACCTTCTACGACCGCTTCGCGCAGGCGGAGCGCGGCGTCGACGCCGCCGTCACCGCCCGCGACGACGGCCGGCTCGACGAGACGGCGCTGGACGCCGCCCGCGCGGTCCCGGGCGTCGCCGTCGCC
>DATENJ010000066.1:0-2857 GCA_035275125.1 Actinomycetes bacterium
TCCGGCCGACGTCACCGACGAGGCGTCGGTGCGGGCGCTGTTCGACCAGACGGTGGAGCGGCATCGCCGTGTGGATCTCCTCTTCAACAACGCCGGCACCGGCGCGCCAGCCCGCGACCTGGACACCGTCCCCCTGGCCGAGTGGAACGCCGTGGTGGCGGTGAACCTGACCGGGGCGTTCCTCTGCACCCGGGAGGCGTTCCGGGTGATGCGCCACCAGCGGCCCCGCGGCGGCCGGATCATCAACAACGGCTCGATCTCGGCCCACGCCCCCCGGCCCGGGTCGGTCGCCTACACCGCGACCAAGCACGCCATCACCGGGCTGACCAGGTCGACGTCGCTGGACGGGCGGGCCCACGACATCGCCTGCGGCCAGATCGACATCGGCAACGCCGCCACCGCCATGACCGAGGCCACGGCGGCCGGCGTGCCCCAGGCCGACGGCGGCGTCCGGCCCGAGCCACTGATGGACGCGGCCGACGTGGCCCGCGCCGTGTCCTACATGGCCGGGCTGCCGCTGGACGCCAACGTCGCCACCATGACGGTCATGGCGACCAAGATGCCGTTCGTCGGCCGCGGCTAGGCTTGCCGCCGCCCGAACACGAAGTAGGAGATCGGCAGGACCCCGGCGGAGCTGACGACCGCCACGGCCGCGGCCCAGACCCATTTCGGCCCTCGGACCTGGCTTGCCGGCCGGCGTTTGAGGTCGACGAGCGCGGCCGCCTTCAGGATGCCTTCGGCGACTGCCGCGGTGACGAGCAGTCCGCGGGTGCGCTGGCTGAGATCGCTCCACTGTCTGCTGGCAGCCATGACATCCTCCGCTCACGGCAGGGACACCTTCTGACCTGCACCTTACATCGCTCAGGGCGCAGGCCGTCCGGTGAAGCTCCACTGCAACCGCTCGGCGGCCTTGCGGGCCAGCGCCGGGTCCTCGCCGAACAGCGGGGACGCGTTCGGGTCGTGCAGGAACGGCCTGAGCTGCCGCAGCGCCTGGGCCGAGACGGGCTGGCGCTGGTCCAGGAGCGCGGCGTTGATCGCCGCCAGCTCCGCGTGGCAGGCCCGGACGACCTGGGTGCGCAGCATCAGGGGCGCCTCCCAGTCCGGGTGCCGGAACTGCCGGGCGTCTGGCCGGTGCCCGGCCGCAGCCAGCAGCCGCTCCACCGACCGGGCCCAGCCACGGCGACGCCGCATGCTTGGTGCGGCGCCGATCCTCGTGTTCTCGGTTGCAGGGGGTCTGCGGCCGGTCAGCGCGTGGAGAACCCGCTGCAGGCTGGCGCGCATCGCAAGCTCCTTGTCCGCCAGTGATAGCTGACTGTCAGGCGCAAGGATGCGGAGGCGCTCGAGCTGGTAGCTGGGCCGGCCGGCTCCGCCGCCACAGGCGGGCCGGGCCCGCCGGCCCAGAGCGTCGCGTTCGCGGCCAGTAGGCGCCCCCCAGCAGCGGGGCCACCAGCAGGCTGAGCAGCAGGACCGGCCGTGGGCGCGGCCCAGGGGCCTCGACCGGCGGCCGCAGCACCGGACCAGCCGGCTGCAGGGCACCCGGCTCGATCCCAAGCTGGACCAGGCTGGGGGTCACACGGTTGGCCGGGGTCCCAGCCGCCGGCGAGACCAAGGCGCCAGCCGACAGCGACACCAGCGTCGCGGCAAGCATCACCAGGGTCCTGATGAACTGCGGTCGCCCGCTCCCCCCCATAGTCGGGGGACCATAGCGCATCCGACCAGCCACACCAAAGGACCTGGCCGAGCTCAGGACGTGGTGTCGAAGTTGACGTCCTTGGTCTCGACCGTCCCGGCGGTGCGGCCCGGCGCCTTGTGGTGGGTCCAGTACAGGTTCGTGTGCGCGATCACCTGGTCCGGCGGGGGCGCCCCCCATTCGGTCAGGTCCTCGGTGGTGTGGGCGTCGCTGACCAGGGTCGCGTCGTACCCCCTGACCAGCGCGCCGTGGAGTGTCGAGCGGACACACTCGTCGGTCTGCGCGCCGGCGAGGACGAGTCGCCCGACCGCGAGGCCCGACAGCACGGTCTCGAGGGTGCTGTCCTCGAAGGCGTCGGCGTAGTGCTTCTCGACCAGCGGCTCGGCGTCGCCTGGGGCCAGCTCGGGGACGATCCGCCACTTGTCACTCCCCCTGGCGAGCTGGTCGTCGGAGTGCTGGACCCAGACAACGGGGACCTGGTCCCCTCGTGCCTTCTCGACAAGGCTGCCGATGTTCGCGACGACCGCGTCCCGCTTGTGGGCTCCCTCGACGACGCCGTTCTGGACGTCGACGACGAGGAACGCGGTCTTCGGCCGGTTCTGGAGCGTCGTCATGTTCCTCCTCTGCTCACCCTGGCGCCTGTACCCGCCCAACGGTAGTCACAGCCACCGACAGTAACGAAGCCCGCCGGCTGGGAGACTATGGGGCGACGTCATCCACCGAGGGGGGCACCCGTGACCGATCCGGCCAGCACCGGCGCCGATGCGTGGCGCTTTGACGACCTGCGCGCGCTGTACATCAACTGCACCCTGAAGCGCTCCCCCGAGCCCAGCCACACCCAGGGGCTGATCGACCGCAGCCGCCAGATCATGGAGCGGCACGGGGTTGCCGTGACCGAGCTACGGGCCGTCGACCACGACATCGCCACCGGCACCTGGCCCGACATGACCGAGCACGGCTGGCCATCGGACGCCTGGCCGGCCATCTTCCCCCAGGTCCTGGCGGCCGACATCCTGGTCCTGTGCGGCCCGATCTGGCTCGGCGACAACAGCTCGGTCACCAAGCGGGTCATCGAACGGCTGTACGCCTGCTCCAGCCAGCTCAACCAGGCCGGCCAGTACGCCTACTACGGCCGGGTCGCCGGCTGCCTGCTCACCGGCAACGAGG
>DATENJ010000067.1:0-3111 GCA_035275125.1 Actinomycetes bacterium
GTGGCCGTGGTCGACACCGGGGTGCGCGAGGCGATCCCCGACGACCCCGGCACCATAGGCGTCGACGAGAGCAACGACCTCGACCTCGGCGACCGGGTGGCCGAGCGGTGGCGCTGCCGCGAAGGCGGCTGCGTCGAGGCCGAGGCCACTCCCACGATCTCCCACGGCACCGAGGTGGCCAGCGTGATCGCAGCCGCCGACGACGACGACGGCACCACCGGCGTCGCCCCCGAGGCGACCATCGTCTCCTACCGGGTCGACAGCACCGGCGGCGGCATCCCCATCTCGTACCTGCGCAGCGCCCTGCTCCAGATCGCCGCCGACCCCGCGATCGACGTGGTCAACCTGAGCCTCGGCGGCTCCCAGTGGTCCGAGGTCGAGCAGCAGGCGATCGCGATCGTCCTCGCCGCCGGCAAGGTCGTGGCCGCTTCGGCCGGCAACACCGGCGACCGCATGCCGCAGTACCCGGCCGCGTTCCCGGGCGTGATCTCGGTCGGCGCCACCGACGACGGCGGCGAGATCGCCGACTTCTCCTCCTACGGCAAGGTCGACGTGGTCGCCCCCGGCGACTGCGTGGCCGTGGCCGAGGTCCCCGGCTTCGACCAGGACCGCGGCTGCCCCGGAGACAGCCGCGACGGGGTGGCCTTCAACAGCGGCACGTCGTTCTCGGCCCCGGTCGTCTCGGGCGTACTTGCGCTGGCCGACAGCCGCAGCCCGCTGGTGGCCCGGCTGGCCCTGGAGTCGAGCGCCGACGGCGACAACCCGGGCGGCGCCGGCGACGCCAAGCAGTGGGCCCACGGGCTGGCCGACGCCGAGGCGTTCGTCGGTGCCCACGACCCGGACGCCCCGCCGGCGCTGGTCCTGGAGACGAGCGGCGGGGAAGGCGGCCAGCACGAGCTCGGGTCGGGCGACGGCCAGCTGCCCCATCCGGACACCACCTTCGTCGCCTACGCCTTCCAGGCCGACCAGGGCGTGGCCGCCGTGCCGGGCGCGGCCACCTTCACCGGCGCCACCGCCGGCACCGCCGCCTTCGAGGCGGTCGACGGCGACAGCACGACCTTCAGGGCGACCATCGGCTCTGGCGACCTGGACCCGGGCCTACAGGAGGAGTCCGCCGCCGCCACCGTCGACGGGGAGCCGGGCGACGATTCGGTCCCCGTGCTGGCTCTGACCGCCGACGACCAGGCACCGGGCGTCGATCTGGTCGACCTGGCCGACGACGACGCCTGGCGGCGGCTGGACAGCGTCGACGGCGACGACCTCGACGACGTCTACGCCGTCACCCTTGGCCGGGGCGACCGGCTGGAGGTGTCGATCGCCAACCGTTCGCCCGACCCGGTGGCCGCCCTGCTCTTCGACGCCGGCACCACCGACGTGTTCGGCCAGCTCGACCAGGTCCGGGCCTGCGGCGGCGGCGAGGAGGTCGGCTGCCCGACCACTGGCCTCGCCTTCGAGGCCGAGACCCGCGGTACCTACCTGCTCGACGTGTTCTCCACCGGGTCGACCGGCGACTACCGGCTAACCTGGGCGGTGCGCAACGCCGCCGGCCTGCCGGTCGAGGTCCTCTTCCCCGCCTGCAGCCCCAACGGGGACGGCGTCAAGGACCGCTGCGCCTGGTCGGCCGGAGAGCTCGCCGGCTGGACCGTCACCTCGTTCGTGACCAGCGGCACCGCCTCGGTCGACCGCCAGGCCGGCGGCGGCGCCCACTTCTGGGACGGCGGCGATAGCGGGCCCGGCGCCTACACCCTGCGGGTGCTCTACACCGGGGCCGGCGGCCGGGCCCTGCTGCGCACCTTCCCCCTTGTCCTTGACGAGCAGCGGCCACGGATCGCCGACGCCAGGGCCGCCCCCAACCCGTTCGAGCCCCGGCCCCACGACGGCGACCGCGACACCACCACCTTCGCCATGACCTCCTCGGAGCGGGGCCGGCTCCGGGTCGTCATCTACCGCTACGCCAGCACCACGGTGGTCCGGGTCCTGGTCAGCGGCACCCAGGCGGCCGGGCGCCAGCGGGTCACCTGGACCGGGAAGACGTCGGCCGGGGCCTGGCTGCGGGGGACCTTCTCCTACGTCGTCGAGGCCACCGACGCCGCCGGCAACACCTCCAGCTCACAGCGCCACCACGTGCGCGTGCTGTAGCGCCGGCGCCTTCCGCGGGCGGCGAAAAGTTCTTCCCGATAATCGCTTGACCTGCCTTTCGGGGTCTGCCAGGGTGGGCGAGCGCCCGGCGGAACGTCCGTCGAGTGCTGGCCGGGTCTCCAGGGACTGGTGTCGGCCGAGGAGGTGTCCAATTGTGATCGACCGGATGCTCGTTACCCCGAGGTTGGCCCTGAATGGGCCCACGGGTGACGTGCGCCCGGAGCCGGCCACGATCGGCGCCAAGCTGCGGCTCCTCGGCCAGGTCACCACGTCCGTCGGGGTCGCCGTCTTCGACGGTGGCCAGGGCGGACGCCAGGCCTTCGCGGTGGATCGACGGGAGGTACCAACCTGACGGGACCTCCCCGGAGCAGACCTCAACGGTCGCTCCGAAACCGCGAAGGCCGTGGGCGAACCCCACGGCCTTTCTTATTGCCCAGTCCGCCACCAACCGCCGCCCGTCAACGATGACGACAAGGAGCGACCGGACCATGCAGACCCTGGAGCTGTTCCCGCCTGGGCGAGCGTTGCCATGCGTGCAGGCGGGACCCGACCTCTACTTCTCCGAGTCACCCCGCGAGCTGGAGCTGGCCAAGCAGCTCTGCCGGCCCTGCCCGCTGCGCACCAGGTGCCTTGAGAGCGCCAAGGAGCGCGGCGAGCCCTGGGGCGTCTGGGGTGGGGAGGTGTTCGTCGACGGCCGACCCGTTCCGTTCAAGCGGTCCCGGGGACGCCCTCGCAAGCACCCCATGCCCCCGCTCCCAGCCGAGCTCCCGGCCGCCCAGGCCGAGGCGTGCTGATCGAGGAGGTGAACACGACATGCATGTGGACATGAAGCAGCAGCTGGCCGAGGACCGGGTGGCCGAGCTCCGGGCGGAGGCCGACCGGGCCCGGAACCAGCGCGGACGGCGCGCCCGGCAGTCCTCCGAGGCCAGCCCGGCCCCGGCCCGGCGCAAGTGGCGGGTCCTGGTCCAGGCC
>DATENJ010000068.1:0-2889 GCA_035275125.1 Actinomycetes bacterium
CGACCGCGACCGCGACTGGGGCGGCCAGGGTGGCGGCGGCAACCGCTGGGACAACCAGCAGGGCCAGGGCGGCGGCCGGCGCCGTAACCGCAACCGGAACCGCAACCGCAACAACCGCGGCGGCGGTGGCGGCTTCAACGACCAGGGCAACGTGGCCCTGCTGGAGCGGCCCGACTACCGCGACCGCCAGCAGGCCGACGACCGGCCCGAGGTCAGCCGCACCGGCACCCTCGACATCCGCTCCCAGGACGGCTACGGCTTCCTGCGGGTCAACGGCTACCTGCCGGGGGCCGAGGACGTGTACGTGCCCCTGTCGATGATCCGCCGGATGGGCCTGCGCCGCGGCGACGAGATCGAGGGCACGGTCAAGCTGCCCCGCGACTCCGAGAAGTACGCCGCCCTCTCCCGGGTCGACAAGGTCAACGGCCTCGAGCCCGAGGAGGCGCGCAACCGTCGCGACTTCAAGGACCTGACCCCGCTGTACCCGCTGGAGCGGCTGCGCCTCGAGCACAACCCGACCGAGATCTCGACCCGGATCATGGACCTGATGTGCCCCATCGGGAAGGGCCAGCGGGGCATGATCGTCTCCCCGCCCAAGGCGGGCAAGACCACGCTGATGAAGCAGATCGCCAACGCCATCAGCGAGAACAACCCCGAGGTGTACCTGATCATCCTGCTCGCCGACGAGCGGCCCGAAGAGGTCACCGACATGCAGCGCTCGACCAAGGCGCATGTCATCTACTCGACCTTCGACCGGCCCAGCGAGGAGCACTGCCAGGTCGCCGAGCTGACCATCGAGCGGGCCAAGCGGCTGGTCGAGTACGGCCGGGACGTGGTCGTGCTGCTCGACGGCATCACCCGGCTGTCGCGGGCCTACAACCTGGCCACGCCGGCCAGCGGCAAGATCCTGTCCGGCGGTGTCGACTCCTCGGCCCTGTACCCGCCCAAGCGGTTCTTCGGCGCCGCCCGCAACCTCGAGGAGGGCGGGTCGCTGACCATCCTGGCCACCGCCCTGGTCGACACCGGGTCGCGCATGGACGAGGTCATCTTCGAGGAGTTCAAGGGCACCGGGAACATGGAGGTCCGCCTGGACCGCAAGCTGTCCGAGCGCCGCATCTTCCCCGCCCTGGACGTCGACGCGTCCTCGACCCGCAAGGAGGAGCTGCTCCTCACCGAGGAGGAGCTGGTCGTGGCCTGGAAGCTGCGCCGGGTCCTCGGCGCCCTCGATCCCGCCCAGGCCCTCGAGCTGGTGGTGGACCGGATGCGCCAGAGCAAGACCAACGCCGAGTTCCTCCGCCACATCCAGCGGGCCAACATCAACTGATCAGGCAGGGGCCTGGAATGCGGGAACGGCCCTGGTCGTTCCCGGTATAGGATCCAGAACCCCGACAGGAAACGTGAGGACTGCGACAGTTATGAAGCAGGGCATCCACCCCGAGTACAAGGACACCGCCGTGCGCTGTTCGTGCGGCGAGGAGTTCACCACCCGCTCCACCGTCTCGGAGCTGCGGGTGGACATCTGCTCCAAGTGCCATCCCTTCTACACCGGCAAGCAGAAGCTGGTTGACACCGGCGGCCGGGTCGAGCGCTTCGAGCGCCGCTACGGCAAGCGCAAGGCTCCAGAGTCGACCGCCTGAGCCGGCCGACGTGAGCGACGAGCCAGCCAAGCCCAAGCCGTTCTACTACGGCGGCCAGGCCGTCCTGGAAGGCGTGATGATGCGCGGCCAGGAGGCCTGGTCGCTTGCTGTGCGCCGCCCCAAGGGCGAGATCTACCTCGAGAAGCATGGCCTGGCCCCGCTGGCCAGCCGGGTGCGGCTGTTCAAGCTGCCGTTCTTCCGCGGGATCGGGGTGCTCGGCGACTCCCTGGCCATCGGCGTCAAGGCCCTTGCCATCTCCGGCAACCAGGCCCTCGAGGAGGAGGAGCAGCTCACCGACCGGCAGATGGGCTGGTCGCTCGGCATCGGGGCGGCGTTCTTCACCGCCCTGTTCATCCTCGCCCCGGCCGCCGGGACCAACTGGCTGTCGTCGCACCTGCCCAGCAACCTGATCTTCAACCTGGTCGAGGGCGTGGCCCGGCTGGCCTTCTTCCTGCTCTACATCCTGGCCATCTCGATGCTGCGGGACATCCGGCGGGTGTTCCAGTACCACGGCGCCGAGCACATGACGATCCACTGCTACGAGGCCAAGCTCCCGCTGGCCCCGGAGAACGTCGGGCGGTTCCCGACCCTGCACGTCCGCTGTGGGACCAACTTCCTGCTGATCCTGTTCGTGGTCACCCTGATCCTGTTCACGGTGCTGTTCTCGGCGATCGGCCGCCCGCCCCTGTACGTGCGGGTGCCGCTGCAGCTCCTGGCCGTGCCGGTGATCGTCGGGATCGCCTACGAGGGCATCCGCCTCGGGGCCGGCCGCGAGCGCTCCAGGCTGGTCAAGGCGCTGATGCAGCCCGGCCTGTGGCTGCAGATGCTGACCACCAAGCCGCCAACCCCGGACATGATCGAGGTCGCCATCCGCTCGCTGGAGCAGGTGCTGCCCCCGGCCGAGCGGGCCCGGGTCGCGCCGCTGCCCTCCCCGCTGGTCGCCGGGACCGGCGTCGCCGGCGAGGACCCAGCCGAGAACCAGGCCGAGGACCGTCTGGCGGCCCCGGAGGACCTGCCGAGGGGCGGCTGACCATGTTCGAACGGCTCGACGAGATCGAGCGCACCTACGAGGACGTCGAGCGCCAGCTCGCCGACCCCGAGGTCATCGCCGACCACACCCGCCTGGTGGAGCTGTCGCGGCGCCACGCCGAGCTGGGCGAGGTCGTCCGGGCCTACCGGGCGTGGCGCTCGGCCGGCGACGACCTGGCCGCGGCCCGCGAGCTCCTGCGCGAGGAGCGCTCGGCCGACGGCC
>DATENJ010000069.1:0-2943 GCA_035275125.1 Actinomycetes bacterium
TCGGCCAGGTCGGCATCGGCCAGGAGCAGCGCCGCCGGCTCCGGGCTGAGCCGCTCGGCGACCCGGCCCATGAGGGCGGCGAGGCCGGCGTTGAGGGCTCCGCCCTTGCCGATGTTGCGGGGCAGGTCAAGGCAGTGGGCCCCGGCCTCAAGGGCCCGGTCCGCGGTGGCGTCGGCCGACCCGTCGCTCACCACCAGCACCTCGGCCACGCCGGGGAGCCGGCGCAGCGCCCGGACGGTCGCCCCGACCCGCTCGGCCTCGTTGCGGGCCGGCACCAGCGCCAGCACCACCCCACCACCGTCGAGCTCGGCGTCGTTCTCGGGAGGCTGCTCGTCGGGGGTCATGAGCCCTCGGTCCGTTCTGGGAGGAGGCCGGATGCGCCGTCCTTGATGCCGTACTGGCCGGCGGGGAGCTGCTGCAGGCTGCCCTGGAGCGCCTGGACCAGGGCGAGCTGGCCGTAGACGGTGTCGACCGCGTCGATGCCGGAGACCCGGCGGCTGACCGCCCGATTGTCGCGCAGGGCCAGGATCCAGGAGGTCTGCTTGGGAACGGCGGCGGCCTCGCCTCCGGCGACCGGCCCGCCGGTCAGGGTCGAGACCTGGTCGGCCAGGGGGACCAGGAAGGCGTCGGGGGCCAGGGCCGCGGTGGCGGTGGCCGAGGGGCCGAGCAGCACGAAGATCGAGCCCTGGCGCGGGAACGGGTCGGTCCCGGAGGCCAGGGGCTGGCTGAGCTTCAGGTCGGCCAGGAAGTCGGCGTCCTGGAGCCCGGTGAGCATGTCGGAGGCCCGCTGGCCGTCCTCCTGGGGCAGCGCGGTCGAGGTGGCCAGCCGCGCGGCTAGCTTCTTGACGAACTCGCCCCGCAGGACGTCGGGGGCGCCGGCGTCGACGGCCAGCAGCCGGGCCATGGCCTCCCGGTCGGCGTCGCCGCCGAGGGCGAGACGGTCGTCGGCGAAGGTGATCTGGCCGTCGACCCGGGCGCCGGCGTCCTCAAGGACCTTGCGGACGCCGTCGCGCAGGCCGCTGTCGACCTTGTCGGTGTCGACCAGCACCACCGAACGGCCCTTGAGCCGGTCCTGGACCAGCTCCGGCAGGACGGTGGCGCCGAAGCTCTGCAGGCGGGCCTGCTCCTGCTTGAGGGCGACGTTCTCCCGGCTGTTGCGCTCGCTCTCCTGGCGGACCCGCTCGCTGGTGGCGCGCAGGACCGAGACCGTGCCCTCCTGGAGCACGGTGCTGCCGACCACAATGCCGAGGGCCAGGGCGAGGAACACGGCCACCAGCGACACGATGTGGTAGCGCAGGCTGATCACGACGGGCACACCTCCGCGCGGGAACGTCCGTTCCCGCGCCTGTCAGACGAACAACGAACGGATCCGGTTGAAGAACACCTGGAGCAGCTCGAACAGGTCGCTCCAGACCAGCCTCACCGGCTCGGCGACGATCGAGATCACCAGCATGGCGGCGAGCGCGGCCACGACCAGGAACATCAGGTCGCTGCGGCGCACCCCCTGCCGGTAGAGGCGGTTCACACCCTTGGCGTCCACCAGCTTGGGGCCGACCTTGAGCCTGGTCAGGAAGGTCGAGGCCATCCCGGGCCGGCCCTTGTCGAGGAACTCGACCATGCTGGCGTGGCTGCCGACGGCCACGATCAGGTCGCAGTCGGACTCATAGGCCAGCAGCATGGCCATGTCCTCGCTGGTCCCGGCGCCCGGCAGGACCAGCGGCTCCAGCCCGAGGGCCTCGACCCGCTCCTTGCCGGGGGCGCGGCCGTCGGGGTAGGCGTGGACGACGATCTCGGCCCCCGAGGTGAGGGCCTCGTTGGTGACCGAGTCCATGTCCCCCAGGATCAGGTCGGGCTTGAGGCCGACCTCGAGCAGGGCGTCGGCGCCGCCGTCGACCCCGATCAGGGCCGGCCGGAACTCCTGGATGTAGCCGCGCAGGGTGGACAGGTCCTTCTTGTAGTCGTGGCCGCGGACCACCACCAGCACGTGCCGGTCCCGCAGCCGGGTCCGCAGGGTCGGGACCTCCAGCCCCTCCAGCAGCAGGTCGCGGTCGCGGCGGACATAGGACAGGGTGTTGAGGGTGAAGTCCTCGAGGGCGGTGGCCAGGTTGTCCTTGGCCGCGTCCATCCGCTTGCGGACGTCCTCGGGCTGGAGCCACTCGCCGCTGGCCACCTCGGTCCCGTCGACCCGGACGACGCCGTCGGGGTCGACCTCGACCTGGGTGCCCTCCTCCAGCTCGAACACGCCTTGGCCGACCGCGTCCAGCAGGGGGATGCCCGCTTCGACGAGGACGGCCGGGCCGGCGTTGGGGTAGCGCCCGGAGATGCTCTGGGCGGCGTTGACCACCACCACCGGGGCCTTCTCGACCAGTGTCTCGGCGGCCACCCGGTCGATGTCGAGGTGGTCGACCACGGCCACGTCCCCCGGCTTGAGCCGCTTGACCAGGTTCTTGGTGCGCTTGTCGAGCCGGGCCGGCCCGCACATCCCGGTCGCCGGGGGCGCGGCCGGCGGCTGCCGCCGGGGCCAGGGCGGGCGCAGCCTCATGGCCCGTCACCGCCGTTCTTGTCCGCCGTGGCCGCCGCCAGCAGCTCCTCGGCGTGGGCCTGGGCCAGGCCCGAGCCCTCCATGCCGGCCAGCATCCGCGACAGCTCCCCGACCCGCCCGGCGTCGTCAAGCAGGCGGACCTCGGTGCTGGTGGCGCCGTCCGACGAGCGCTTCTCGACGGTGAAGTGGCGGTCGGCGTGGGCGGCGATCTGGGGCAGGTGGGTGACGACCAGCACCTGGTGGCGGCGGGCCAGCAGGGCCAGGCGGCGGCCGACGGCGGCGGCGGTGCGGCCGCCGACCCCGGCGTCGACCTCGTCGAAGACCAGGGTGGGGGTGCGGTCGACCCCGGCGAGCACGACCCGCAGGGCGAGCATGACGCGGGACAGCTCGCCCCCGGAGGC
>DATENJ010000070.1:0-2519 GCA_035275125.1 Actinomycetes bacterium
GGGCGCCGTCCTGGGCCCCGTTCGCCGCCGCCGCCGGGAACGCCCAGGCCGGCCTGGTCGACCGGGTCTCCCGGGCCCTGCTCGCGCTCACCGAGGGCTGGCAGGCCAAGCGGCGGGTGCGCGTGGCCGGGTTCTCGGTCTTCGCCCTCGTCGCCTTCACGGTCGCCTTCGCCCTGGCCGCCCAGGGCCGCTGCGGCCCGGGCTGCGACGCCCTCGGGACCGCGTTCTCGCCCGCCCCGACGGTCGCCCCGGCCAGCTCGAACGCCCCGACGACTACCGGGCCCAAGGGCCCAACCACCACGACCGTGGCCAGGGCCCCGGCGAGCACCAGCGCCCTCCGAGGCGTCTCCGGTGGCCGGCCGGCCACGACCACCACCGTCCGGCGGGCGACCACCACCACCCGCAAGCCCAGCCCGACCACCCGGCCGCCGACGACCCGGCCGCCGACCACCCCGACCACCACGCCACCGACGACGACCCCGACGACGCAGCCGCCCACCACGCTTCCTCCGCCGACCACCGCGGGCGCCTGACCGCCGCTTGACCGGCGGTTCCCGGCAAGGGCCGCATTCGTGGCCTCCTACGCCGTCCTGACCAGGGCCGGTACGACAAATGAAGCTCTGAGGGCCTGCGTCGAGGCCGCATGATGGTACGGCCGACAGGTGTGTGGAGGGGGAGGCGAACGGTTAGTGAAAGTAGTTCTGTTCTGCGGCGGGCTCGGGCTACGGCTCCGCGACCATTCCGAGCGGATCCCAAAGCCCATGATCCCGATCGGGTACCGCCCGATTCTGTGGCATGTCATGAAGTACTACGCCCACTACGGCCACAAGGACTTCGTGCTGTGCCTCGGCTATAAGGCCGACGTCGTCAAGGAGTACTTCCTCAACTACAACGAGGCCCTCTCCAACGACTTCGTGCTCGACGGCAACGGCGGCGAGAAGAGCCGCGTCGAGCTGCTCGGCTCCGACATCCACGACTGGCGCATCACCTTCGCCGACACCGGGCTCCAGGCCAACATCGGCCAGCGGCTCAAGGCGGTCGAGCGGTTCGTGGGCGACGAGGACGTGTTCCTGGCCAACTACGGCGACGTGCTGACCGACGTGAACCTGTCCGAGCTGGTCGACGACTTCATGAGCCGCGACAAGGTGGCCGCCTTCGTCTGCGTCAAGCCGACCTACACCTTCCACGTCGTCGGCATGCAGGACGACGGGGTAGTCGACCGGATCGACGACGTCAGTGTCGCCGACATCTGGATCAACGGCGGCTACATGATCCTGCGCAAGGAGATCTTCGACTACATCGGACACGGGGAGGAGCTGGTGCAGGAGCCCTTCCAGCGCCTGATCAAGGAGGACCTCCTTCTCGGCTACCGCTACGAGGGGTTCTGGGCACCAATGGACACACTCAAGGATCTGCAACGTCTGGAGTCGATGCACGAGACCGGTCGCCCCGCCTGGGCGATCTGGCAGAGCTGACCATGAGGGTCCTTCTCACCGGGCACCAGGGGTACATCGGCAGCGTCATGGCCCCGATGCTGCAGGCCGCCGGCCACGACGTCACCGGCCTGGACAGCCACCTGTTCGAGCACTGCACCTTCGGCGACGATGAGGTGGCCGTCGACGGGCTCCGCATCGACCTGCGCGACGTCCAGCCCGAGCACCTGGAGGGCTTCGACGCCGTCATCCACCTGGCGGCGATCTCCAACGACCCGGTCGGCGACCTGAACCCGGCCGGGACCTACGAGATCAACCACGCCGCCTCGGTGCGCCTGGCCGAGGCGGCCAAGCAGGCGGGGGTTGGCCGGTTCCTGTTCTCCTCCTCCTGCAGCCTGTACGGGGCTGCCGGCACCGCCATCCTCGACGAGGACGCCGCGTTCAACCCGGTCACGCCCTACGGCACCTCGAAGGTGTGGGTCGAGCGCGACGTCGCCGCGCTCGCCGACGACGACTTCTGCCCGACCTACCTGCGCAACGCGACCGCCTACGGGGCGTCGCCGAGGCTGCGGGCCGACGTCGTGGTCAACAACCTGGTCGGCTTCGCCCTGACCACCGGTGAGGTCCTGCTCCAGAGCGACGGGACACCGTGGCGGCCGCTGATCCACGTCAGCGACATCGCCCGGGCGTTCCTGGCCGTCCTCGTGGCACCACGCGAGGTGGTCCACAACCAGGCGTTCAACGTCGGCGCCAGCACCGAGAACTACCAGATCCGCGAGATCGCCGAGATCGTCGAGGCCGCCGTTCCCGGGAGCGCGATCCGGTTCGCCGACGAGGCCGGGCCGGACCTGCGCTCCTACCGGGTGGACTGCGGCAAGCTGGCCGCCGCTCTGCCGGCGTTCAAGCCGCAATGGACGGTGGCCCGCGGGGTCGAGCAGCTGGTGGACGCCTATCGGCGCCACGGGCTCACCGAGCAGGAGTTCACCGGGCCACGGTTCCTGCGCATCAAGTACATCCGCAAGCTCATGGCCGAGGGCCGCGTCGGCGAGGACCTGCGCTGGCTGGCCGACCCGCCAGTGCCCGTCG
>DATENJ010000071.1:0-12070 GCA_035275125.1 Actinomycetes bacterium
GTTCGGGACCAGCTCCACCTGCTCGGGCACCAGCGCGCCTACCGCCTCGACCAGGCGGACGACCTGGCCTTCCTGGCCACCTTCGGCATCGTCCCCTGAAGTCGGCGCCGCACCAGCTCGGTCAGCGGCGGACGGCGGCTCGTGGGGCCTCGGCGGTTCGCGGAGCCCTGAGGAACAGCCAGCTCACCGTGACCAGGAACAGCAGGTAGGCGACGATCTGCTCGATCGAGGGGCGGGGGTCCCAGCCGAACATCGCGCCGAGGAACTTGCCCGACTCGGTGCTGACCGTGAGCCACCGGAAGGCGGTCAGGTCGTAGACGTTGTTCCAGACCGTGCCCAGCTCGCCGGCGGCCTGGAGCCAAAGGACGGTCCGGGAGACCAGGCCAGCCGCGAACACGATCAGGATCAGGCCGGTGACGGTGAAGAACTGGCGCATGGGGATGCGCCTGCCTCCGAGCACGACCAGGGCGCCGAGGGCGGCGGCACCGGCCAGGCCGATCAGCCCGCCGATCAGGACCGCCCAGCCGTCCTCGGTGGTGGCGGCCGCGATCAGGAACAGCGCCGCCTCCAGGCCCTCCCGGGCCACGGCCAGGAACGCCACCGTCATCACGGCCACGCGGACGTCACCGCGGCTCGCGATGGCCTGGTCGACACTGTCCTGGAGCTCGCCCTTGATCAGGTGGGCCTGGCGCCGCATCCAGAAGATCATCCAGGTGAGGACGACCACGGCCAGCAGCGACACGGCCGCGAAGGCGAGCAGCCGGGGCTGGCCGGAGAGGTTCTCGACGGTCAGGTGGACGACAATCCCGGCGGCGATCGACACGGCGGCCGCCGCGGCCATGCCCTGCCACATCGGCGTCACCAGGTCGGGGCGGTCGATCCGCCGGATGTAGGCGTAGACGATGCCCACGACCAGGGCGGCCTCGAAGCCCTCGCGAAGCATGATCAGCAGCGCGGTCAGCACGGCGCGAACCTCCACGACCCGGGTGCAGAAGTTAGGCCAGCCTAACAGAGCCGGTCCCCCGCCGCTGGTCGCCTCGACCGGGTCGCCCGGGCCGGGAGGGGCGGAACCCTCAGCCGCGCTCGATGATGGACAGGATGTTGCCGGCCGGGTCGCGGAACCAGGCGATCAGCGGGCCCTCGCCGCGGTTGATGCCCTTGTCGTCCTGCTCGATGCCGTCGTACTGCTCGAAGCGCACGCCCCGCTGGGTGAGGCCGTCGACCGTCGCCTCGACGTCGTCGACGGGGAAGTTGAGGATCGTGTAGGTCGCCGGGACGTGGTCCGGCTTGAAGTACACGACGACGTCGCGGCCCCCGCCCAGGTGCAGGGTGAACAGGCCGCTCTGGTCGTCCAGCTCCGACACCCGCAGGCCGAGGGTGTCGGCGTAGAACCGCCTGGCTTCGGCCAGATGGGGCACGGCGAAGCCGCTGAAGGCCTCGGAGTCGGCCAGCATGGTCCTGCTCCTTCCTGTCGGGTTGGTCAACGGTAGCGCGCCCGTGTCACCGCACCCGGGACAGTCGCATGAACCGGATCCGGGGCACCGCCCGCAGCGCCGGGCGCAGCGCCGCCGGCAGCAGCGGGGCCGCCCCGGCGGCGTCCAGCAGCTGTGGGCCGGTCAGCTCGAACCGGCGCCCGCCGCGCAGGAGGGTGCAGCGGCCGGCGGCCATGACGTTGCGGACCCAGTCCCGGTCGGGACCGTACGGCAGCGAGACCAGGAACCCGTCGCCCAGCGGCAGCGGCATCACCGGCGTGCGGTACTGGCGACCCGACCTCCGTCCCTGGTGGAGCATGTAGGCCACCGGGGACAGCCGGCGCCCGGCGATCTTCCCGATGACCCGGTTGGGGCCGCGCCGGTTGAACCGGGCCAGCCGGTCGGTGACGGTCATGGCCGGCATCCTATGCGACCCGGGCCAAGGGCTAGGCGCCGGTCAGCTTGGCGCTCTTGAGGGCGCCGTCGGTCACGTTCCACTTGGTGAGGACGCGGTCGTAGCTGCCGTCCTCGATGATCTCCCGCAGCGCGTCCTGGAGGACCGACCGGAGCTCCTCGTCGTCCTTGCGGACGCCGATGCCGTAGGGGCCGGGGTCGATCTGGTCGCCGACGACCTGGAAGTCGCGGCCCTGGCCGGAGACCTTGGCGTTGTAGGCGGCGACCGGGAAGTCGGCCAGGGCGGCGTCGGCCCGGCGGAACTTGACCTCCAGGACGACCTGGGTGCCGCTCTCCAGGGGGCGGGCCTTGATGCGCTTGGCCCCGCATTGGGCCTGCTGGGCCTTGACCAGCTCCTCGTGGATGGTGCCGGCCTGCAGGGTGACGGTGGCCCCGCACAGGTCGGCCATGGACCCCATCCCCTTTGGGTTGCCCCGCCGGACCAGGATCGAGGTGCCGGCCTGGAAGTACTCGAGGAAGCTGATCTCCCTTGCTCGTTCGGGTGTCGCCGTCATCGAGGAGATGATCAGGTCGAACTTGCTGTCCCTGAGGGCGGGGATCAGCTCGTCGAAGGCGGTGTTGACGAAGGTGAAGCGCACCCCCAGCTTGCGGCCCAGCTCGGTGGCCAGGTCGGGGTCGATGCCGCGGACCTGCGGCTCGGGCTCGCCGACGGGCCGGTCGAGCACGTCGGGGGCGAAGGCGTCGTAGAACTCCACCGGCGCGTAGGAGACGTCGGAGCCGACCCGGATCTCCCTGGCCGTGCGGATCCGCTCGGGCAGGCGGCGGCCGAGCTCGGTCAGGCCCTCGGAGACGGCCGGGGCGTCACTGGCGGTGGGCCGGTCGGTCTCCCCGGTGCAGCCGGCGGCCATGGCGGCCACGACCAGGAGCGCGAGCACCTGAGATGTGCCGCGCCGCCGTCCCCAGCCGCTTGTACGCCCTTGCACCATCCACCGCGTTGTGACAGTTTCGCTCCCTGAAGGCACGAAGCGTACTACGGTCCCCGCCCGACACGCTCTGTGTCACTCGGCCCGTCGTCCCCATGAAAGCTGGGTCGTTGCTCGGCAACCTGTCCCTCCGTCCCAAGATCGCGCTGATCCTCCTGCTGCCGGTCGCGGCCCTGCTGCTGCTGGCCGGGCTTCGCATCGGGTCGAGCGTCTCGACCAGCCGTCAGGCCGCCCAGGTTCGCGGCCTGACCGAGTTCGCCCTGCGCGGCACCGCCCTGGCCCATGAGCTCCAGCGTGAGCGTGGTCTGACCCTCGGCGGGCTGCTGTCCGGCCGGCGGTCCCCGGAGCTGCGCACCCAGCGGGCCGCCACCAACCGTGCCCTGGCCGACTACCGCGACAGTGCCGCCGGGCTTGACGTCGACGCCCTCGCCCCGGCCGCGGCCGACGAGCTGGCCTCGGCGAACAGCCGGCTGGGTGGGCTGAACGACCTGCGCGAGGACGTGAACCGGGGGTCGATCGCCCCGGGGGCCGCCCTGGACGCCTATAACACCACCATCGCCGACCTGCTCAACACCAACCGGGGGCTGATCACCGGTATCGCCGACCCGCAGCTGGCCCAGCGGGTGGGGGCGTTCGTGGCCGTCTCCCGGATCAAGGAGCTGGCCGCCCTCGAGCGTGAGCAGGTCTCGCAGGTGCTGGACCGGGGCCGCTTCGCCCCCGGCGAGTTCCGGCGCTTCACCTCGACCATCTCGACCCGGGCGGTGCTGCTGTCGGAGTTCCGGGCCTCCGCCGACGACGCCCAGCGGGCCGCCTTCGTCGACACCCTTGTCGGCCCCGAGGTCCAGCGGGCCCGGGAGCTCCAGGCCGAGGCCATCGCCAGCGAGGGCGCGGCCAAGCTGGAGCTCGACCCGGCCGAGTGGTGGTCGGTCAACTCCACCGAGATCGACCTCCTGCGCCGGGTCGAGGACCAGCTGGGGGCGGCCGCGGTCGACGCCAGCCGGGCCGACGAGGCGGCCGCCCGCACCCGGGCCGTCGTCGACGCCGCCGCCGTCCTGCTGGTCCTGGCCCTGGCGATCGGGCTGTCACTGGTCGTCGTCCGGTCGCTGCTGCGGCCGCTCAGCCTGCTGCAGTCCTCGGCCGAGGAGGTCGCCCACACCCAGCTGCCCGGCGTGGTCGAGCGGCTCCAGCGGGCCGAGCCGGTCGACCTGACGGCCGAGACCCGGCCCATCGGCATCCCCGACCGCGACGAGATCGGCCAGGTGGCCAGGGCGTTCGATGCCGTCCACTCGACCGCGGTGCGGGTCGCGGCCGAGCAGGCGGCCCTGCGCCGCAGCGTGGCCGACATGTTCCTCAGCCTCGGCCGGCGTCTCCAGGCCCTGGTCCACCGGCAGCTGGAGCTGCTGGACGAGCTGGAGCGGACCGAGGCCGACCCCCAGCAGCTGCGCAGCCTGTTCCGCCTCGACCACCTGGCGACCAGGATGCGCCGCAACGCCGAGAACCTGCTGGTGCTGTCGGGTGCCGAACCGGTGCGGCGCTGGAGCGACCCGGTGCCCCTGCCCCGGGTGATCCGGGCCGCCTCCGCCGAGATCGAGGACTACAACCGGGTCGGGGTCATGCCCATGGCCGACGTCCGGGTCGTCGGCCATGCCGTCTCGGACGTCGTCCACCTGCTGGCCGAGCTGATCGAGAACGCGGCCGCGTTCTCGCCGCCCGGGACCCGGGTCCAGGTGTCTGGGGAGCCGGCCGCCCACGGCTACCTGCTGGAGATCGAGGACCAGGGCATCGGCATGTCCGACGAGGAGCTGGAGCTGGCCAACGAGCAGCTGGCCAAGCCGACCACGATCGACCTGGCCAGCGCCCAGCGGCTCGGGTTCTACGTGGTCGGCCGCCTTGCCGCCCGTCACGGGGTCAAGGTGCGGCTGCGCCGCTCCTGGTTCGGCGGGGTGGCGGCGCTGGTGCTGCTTCCCTCGAGCCTGCTCGGAGGGCCCGAGACCGATCTGGAGCCGGCGGGCCCGGGGGCCGGGCAGCCGGAGGTCGAGTCCACCCAGGACGGGTCGGGGGAGGCCCGGCGGGCCGCCCCGGCGGACCGGTCCGAGCCGGTGCCGACGCCGGTGCCGCGGGCGTTCGCCGTGAAATCCCCGGGGGCGGGGCGTGACAATGGCATGGCCGGATAGCGGTCGGGCACGACCAGGGGGGACCGATCGATGACCGGCCGGTACGAGGCCGACCCGGGCCCGTTCCTACGGCCGTACGCCATGACCGAGGGCCGGACCGAGCCGTCAGGGCCCGACCTGGCCATCGAGGACCTGATCGGGGCGACCTCGGCCGCCGACCCGCCCCCCTGGCTCAGCCTGGAGCACCGGACGATCGCCCTGGCCTGCCGCGAGACCTTGTCCGTGGCCGAGCTGGCCGCCCGGGTCGACCTGCCCCTCGGGGTGACCAGGGTGCTGGTCGGCGACCTGGCCAGCCAGGGCATGGTGACCGTCCACCGGGCCCCGAGCCACGCCGGCCCCCCCAACGTCGCCCTGCTCGAGCAGGTCCTGGACGGCCTCCAGCGCCTCTGAGCCGGGCCCGGGCCATGGCACAGGCGCTCTTGGGGGGCCGTAGGGGGAGCGAGCTCCCCCCACATGGATCAGGGACTGTCTGGAGCTCTGACTAGGGCTCCGACAACCCGGCCTGTGCCATCGCCGCCAGCATCCGCTCGACCGGGCCTTCGATGGCGTTGGCCGACGCCAGGGCGGCCAGCCGGTCGCGGTCGGGCGGGTGGGGGTCGCTGATCCGGTAGTCGACGTCGGTGGCCACAGCGGCCACCTTGCGCATGGCCTGGACGTAGTCGGCGCTGTCGGTGAGGGCGGCGTTCAGCCGGGGGGTGAGGCTGCCCTTGGCCGCCGCGGCCAGCAGGGTGTCCAGGTCGGGGTGGTCGGCAACCAGGGTGGCGGCGGTCTTCTCCCCGATCCCGGGGACCCCGGGCAGGCCGTCGGAGGGGTCGCCGCGGAGGATGGCCAGGTCGACATAGCGCTCCGGCGGCACCTTGGTCTTGGCGGCCACCCCGGCCGCGTCCATGGTGGCCAGCGACGAGGTGCCCTTGAGCGGGTACAGCACCCAGACGACCGGGTCGCGGACCACCTGGAACAGGTCCCGGTCGCCGGTGAGGACGGCCAGGCGCTCGTCGGGCCCGGCGGCGGCCGCGATCGTGCCGATGACGTCGTCGGCCTCGTACCCGGCCGCCTCGGCCACCGGCAGGCCGGCCGCGTCCAGCACCTCCAGCAGGAGCGGCACCTGGCCGGGCAGCTCCGGCGGGTCGTCGGCCCGGGTGGACTTGTAGCCGGCGTACAGATCGACCCGCCACTGGGGCCGCCAGTCGGCGTCGAACACGTGGGCCACGGCCTGGGGGCGCCGGTCGACCAGCACCCGCGACACCATGTCCAGGTAGCCGCGGACGGCGTTCACCGAGTTCCCGTCCGGCCCCTTGATCGACTTGGGCAGGGCGAAGAACGCCCGGTAGAACAGGCTGGGCGAGTCCACCACGAGGCGGGTCATCTGGTCGGCCATGGCGGCAGCATGCCACGCCTCGGCCGGGGAGGGTGGAATTTCCACTTCCGCAGCGTGGTGTGGTAAGAACCTGACCGTCCGCGGTCCCCCAGCCGCGGCGAACCGGTTCCCGAACCCCCTCAGGGAGCGGCTCTCAGAAGATGTTGGCGCCCTACCGACACGCGCGGGGGCTGCGGTGGCTGGCCGTGATCGCGGCCATGGCCGCTGTGGCCTCCTTCCTGCTGCCCCAGCTGGCCGGCGCACAGGAGGGGACCGACGTCCCCACCGAGCTGAAGAAGGTGCGGGCCACCCTGGCCAACGCCAAGTCCGACGCCAAGAAGCTGGCCGCCGCCCTCGACCGGGCCAACGGGGCCCTCGACCAGGCCGAGAACGAACTCGCCCAGGCCGAGCAGTTCCGCCTCGACGCCCACGCCCGCGGCGTCAGGGCCACCGCCGCCCTGGCCGACGCCACCGAGCGGGTGGAGCGGCTGCGCCGCATCCTCGGCGACCGGGCCCGCGGCATCTACATCGGCGGCGACCCGGCCGGCCTGGCCGCCCTCGTCCAGAGCGGCAAGGCCGACCAGCTGCTCGGCCAGGTCGCGATCCTCGACCACCTGGCCAGGGAGAGCAACAACTCACTGGCCGACCTGATCGTCGCCCAGCAGGACTACGCCCTGGCCCGCTCGGCCCTGTCCGAGGCCGAGGCCGACGCCCGCAAGGCCGGCGCCCAGATCAGCCGCAAGATCGACCAGGCGCTGGAGCTGCGCGACCTGCGCGCCCAGGCCAAGGAAGCCCTCGACGACAAGATCCGGCGGCTCGAGGGCGAGGCCGGGGTGCTGCGGGTGACCCTCCAGCAGCGCCAGCAGCGCCAGGCCGGCCAGGTGCGCGGCGGCGGCAAGTGCAACCTGTCGGGCACCTCGGACGCCGAGTACTTCATCATCATGAAGGAGTCGGGCGGCGACCCGACGGCCGACAACCCCCGCTCCACCGCCTTCGGGCTCGGCCAGCTCCTGATCGACGGGCGCCGCCACTACCTTGGGGCCAACGCCGACACGACCGACTGCGCCCTCCAGCTGCAGGCGTTCCGCGGCTACGTCCGCGACCGCTACGGCAGCGCCGAGAACGCCAGGGCGTTCTGGGTCTCCCACGGCTGGTACTAGAGGTACCGGCCGGCTGATGGGCCCCGGCGAGCCAGTCTCCGACAGCCCGACCCGGTGGGTGGCCGGGCACATCCGCCGCTATCTGGACTCAGACGGGGCCAAGGGCCACGAGTGGCGGCCCGGGGTGTACACCCTGCTACTGACCACCCGTGGTCGCCGTTCCGGCCAGCTGCGGCGGACCGCGCTCATCTACGGCCGCGACGGTGACCGCTACCTGGTGGTGGCCTCGGTCGGCGGTTCGGCCAGGCATCCCGCCTGGTACCTCAACCTGACCGAGCACCCCGAGGTCGAGGTCCAGGTCGGCGCCGAGCGGTTCGCGGCAACAGCCCGGACCGCCGACCCCGAGGAGAAGCCGCGCCTGTGGTCGCTGATGACCGCGATCTGGCCCGCCTACCAGGACTACCAGCGCAAGACCGCCCGCGACATCCCAGTGGTGATCCTGGAGCGTTCCTGACCCCGTCTGCGGCCACGAACACCGGAGCGGCCGAGGGTGACACTGGGGCGGCTCGGGTGCCACTGGGGCGGCTGGGGGTGTGGACAACCCGCGCCGCCGCGTCCGCCGTTCGGCTACGCTCCCCCTCCGGGGGGCTCGGTACCAGGACCTGGGGTTCCGGCGCGGCCGGGCTCAGGGCCGGCGCTGCCCGGGTCGGGGCTGGCGCTGCCCGGGTCGGGGCTGTAGTTGCGTTCGGGGCTGGTGCGGTCGGGGTCAGGGCTGTGGTTGGGGTGGGTGGGGCGGGGGCGGAGGGTGAGGCCGAGGAGGGCGCCTCCGACGAGGCCGGGGAGGGCGGCGGACCAGGGGCGGGCCAGGCGGACCGCGATCAGGGCGACGATGGCGACCACCACCAGGAAGGCGGCGTCGTTCAGGCGCTCCATGGGGGTCCGCAGGCGGGCCGAGGGTGGCCGGCGCATCGCCACGAGGGCGCCGACGACAAGGCCGGCGGCCAGCACGACGGCCGCGACCGGGCGCCAGGACGCCGGTTCCAGGAGCAGCGTCAGCCCGACCAGCACCAGGGCGATCCCGGCCGCCCCGGCCACTCGGCCGGTGGTTCCGTCCGGAGCCTGTGCCGCCATCTCGCCTCCTCGGTTCGCCCCATTAGGTTGCCCGCCCAGCCTACCAACGCGCCGAGGGTGAGAACCGGGTATCGTCCCATCCACGTTCGTTGTGCCGGCAACCATGAGGAGCCGCTGTGGGGGGCAAGCTACTGGCCCTGGCGGTCACTCTGCTGCTGGCCCTGGGACTGGCGGCCTGCGGGGGTGGCGACGGCGGCGAGCCGGGCGGGACCGTGGCCGCGGCCGGGCCGTCGGGGTTCCGGACTCGCAGCCCCGGCGTCCTGACCGTGGCCACCGAGCTGCCCAACCCGCCGTTCGTGCTCGGCGACGACCTGGACCACCTCAAGGGCGGGTTCGAGGTCGACATGGTGGACGAGATCGCCGACCGTCTCGGCGTCGAGCGGGTCGAGTGGGTCGGGTTCCCGTTCACCAAGCTGGTCGCCGGCGCCCGCTGCCCCTGCGACTTCGCCGTCAACGGTGTCTCGATCCTGCCCGACCGCCGTCAGCGGGTCGACTTCTCCTCCCCCTACTTCACCGCCAACCAGGGGGTCCTGGTCCGCAAGGGCACAGGGGTCAACGGGATAGCCGACGCCCGCCGCCTCCAGTTCGGCGTCCAGGAGGCCACCTCCGGGGCCGCCTACCTGGACCGCATCCTCAAGCCGATGAAGCCGCCCCGGACCTTCGGGTCGACCACGGCCGCGTTCGCGGCCCTACGGGCCGGCCGGGTCGACGCCGTTATGTCCGACGTCCCGATCGTGGTCGACGCGGCCGCCAAGTACCCTGGGCTGGCCGTCGTCGGCCAGTTCAAGACCGACGAGCAGTACGGGGCCGTCCTGGCCAAGGGGTCGCCCAACACCAGGCCCCTGTCCGAAGTGATCGACCAGCTGCGCGACGACGGCGTGCTCGACCAGCTGTTCCAGAGGTACTTCCCCGAGCAGGTGGACATCCCGTCGCTCGGCTGACCGCCGGGCGCCCGTCTCTCAGGAGCGGCCATGCTGACCATCCGGCGCGACAAGGAGATCCACCGCGAGGAGGGGGGCTGGTTCAGCGCCCGCTGGCACTTCTCCTTCGCCAACTACCGCGACCCCGAGAACGACGCCTTCGGGGCGATGCGCGTGTTCAACGACGACCGGCTGGTGCCGGGGGCGATCTGGCCGATGCATCCCCACCAGGACGTCGAGGGGCTCACCTACGTGGTCGAGGGCAGCTTCCGGCACGAGGACTCGGTCGGCGGCGCTCCCGGCCCCCTGCCCGCCGGGGCGGTGCAGCGCATGACGCTCGGGTCGGGGGCGCTGCACTCGGAGCAGAACGCGTCGCAGGACGAGCCGATGCGGTTCATCCAGATCTGGGTCCTGCCCGACACCGCCGGCCTCCAGCCCGAGGTCGAGCAGAAGGTGTTCACCCGAGAGGACCGGGCGGGGCGGCTGCTGCGGGTGATGGGCCCCGAGGGCGGCGAGGTGGTCAGAATCCACCAGGACGCCAGCGTGCACGTGGCCTCGCTGGCCCCCGGGGACCAGGTCGAGCACCCGATCGGGCCGGGTCGCGGCGCCTACGTCTACCTGATCGACGGCCAGGCCCGCTTCGACGGCGAGCCGGTCGCGACCGGCGACGCGGCCAAGGTGACCGGCCAGCCGTCGCTGACCATCGCCGCCGGCGCCCCGAGCGAGCTCATCCTGGTCGACGTGCCCCTCGAGTTCCGGCTGGTGGGGATCTGGGCCGGCGGCCGTGCCTGACGCCGGCCGGCCGCTACGGTTCGGCTGGTTCCTGGTCCCCGAGGCCGCCGACCCCCCGGCCCTGGTAGAGGAGGCGCGGCTGGCCGAGCGGGCCGGGTTCGACCTCATCGGCATCCAGGACCACCCCTACCAGCGCCGCTACCTCGACACCTTCACCCTGCTGGCCGCCCTGGCCCCGGCCACCGAGCGGATCGGGCTGTTCCCCGACGTGGCCAGCCTGCCCCTACGCCACCCGGCCATGCTGGCCAAGGCGGCCGCCTCCATCGACCTGCTCACCGGGGGCCGGTTCGAGCTGGGCCTCGGGGCTGGCGCGTTCTGGGACGCGATCGCGGCCATGGGCGGCCCCCGCCGCAACCCGGGCGAGGCCGTCGAGGCCATCGAGGAGGCGATCGGGCTCCTGCGGCGGCTGTGGTCGGACGAGCGGTCGGTGCGGTTGGAGGGGCGGCACTACCGGGTCGCCGGGGTCAGGCCGGGGCCGGCGCCGGCGCATCCGATCGGGATCTGGGTCGGGGCCTACGGGCCGCGGATGCTGGGCCTGGTCGGGCGGCTGGCCGACGGCTGGGTGCCGTCGGCGTCCTACATGCCGCCGGAGCGGCTGGCCGCCGCCCAGGCCCGGATCGACGCCGCCGCGGGCGAGGCCGGCCGCGACCCGGCGGCCATCCGCCGCCTCTACAACATCTCCGGCCGGATCGGCCCCGGCGGCGGCGGGTTCCTGGACGGCCCGGCCGGCCAGTGGGTCGAGCAGCTCCTGCCCCTGGTCACCGAGACCGGCATCGACACCTTCGTCCTCTGGGCGACCGAGTCGCCGGCCAGCCAGCTGGAGCGGTTCGCGGCCGAGGTCGCCCCGGCCCTGCGTGAGGCCGTGGCAGACTACCGGGGTCACTAACCGCAACCGACCCAGGGAGAGTCCCTTGCAGGGCGACCCGCGCATCCTCGAGCTGCTCAACCAGCACCTCACCTTCGAGCTGACGGCCGTCAACCAGTACTTCCTCAACTCCCGCATGTGCGCCAACTGGGGCTACGAGCGCCTGGCCAAGCGCCACCGCGAGATCGCCATGGAGGAGATGCGCGACACCGAGGAGCTGATCGACCGCATCCTGTACCTGGACGGCCTGCCCAACCTGCAGCGGCTGGGCACGGTCAAGGTCGGCGAGACGGCCGTCGAGCAGATCCGGCTGGCGGCCGAGCTGGAGCGGGCCGCGGTCGCCAACCTGGACGGCTACGTGGCCACCTGCAACGAGGTCGGCGACCAGGGCACCCGCGAGTTCCTGGCCGCGATGATCGCCGAGGAGGAACGCCACGTCGACTGGTGGGAGACCCAGCTGGTCACCATCGACCAGATCGGCGAGGCCCTGTACCTGGCCCAGCAGGTCCGCGACTAGGCGGACGCGGCCAGGGGCGCCTCGGCGTGCCTGGCCAGCAGCTCCTCGATCAGCGGGCAGCAGCCCCCGCAGGTGACGCCGGCGCCACAGCGGGCCCCGACCTCCTCGAGGTCACAGGCTCCGCCGGTGATGACCTCGCGGATCTCTCCGTCGGTCAGGGCCCGGCAATGGCAGACGAACATCGCCCCCAGATATTAGGCGGCCCTAAGTGTGGCGGCAAGAGGGCTAGCCCAGGTCGATGGCCTCGTTCGCCGGGGAGGTGTGGAGCCCGGGCTGGGGGCCGCCGGCGAGGACGTAGACGGTGTCGCCGACGGCGACCACTCCGAGGCCGTGGCGGGGGGTGGG
>DATENJ010000072.1:0-2589 GCA_035275125.1 Actinomycetes bacterium
AGCGGGACGCGGCCCTGGGAGGCCAGCACGCCCCCGAGCAGCAGGGCCAGCTCCCCGGGCAGGACCAGCCCGAGGAAGGCCGGGGCCTCGAGGGCGGGGAGGGTGAACAGGAACGCCAGGGCGGCCCAGCCGGACAGCGACAGCAGGCCTTCCGCGAGCTCTCCCATGGTCCCTCCCGCCGTCGGTGCGTCCTGGGAAGGGTCGCCGACCGGGGCGGCGGGGACATCGGGGTCGACCCTGGACCTGTCCCTGGAATCGGGCCCGGCGCCTCAGGGACATCCCGGGCCGGGCCCGGCTCAGCTGGCGGAGGCCAGCAGCCAGATGAAGGCGAAATGGCAGGCCCCGGCGGCGACCGTGAAGGCGTGCCACACCTCGTGGTAGCCGAACACCTGGGGGCTGGGGTCGGGGCGCTGGCGGATGAGCACCACAACCCCGACGGTGTAGAAGAGCCCCCCGGCCATGGCCAGGGCGACCTTGCCGACGCCGAGGGTGCCCGCCAGCTCGGGCAGGAGCAGCACCGAGATCCAGCCAAGGCCCAGGTACAGGATCATCCGGGTCAGGCCGACGACCGGGTTGGCCGTCCGCAGCAGCACCAGGACGATCCCGGCCGCGGCCACCGTCCAGACCAGGGCCAGGAAGGCCACCCGCCAGCCGGGCCGCAGCGCCAGCAGGATCACCGGCGTGTAGCTGCCCGCGATCAGCACGTAGATCATCGCCCGGTCGAGCCGGTCCATCCGCAGCCAGGCCCTGGCCGACCACTTGCGCCGGTGCAGGGCGGCGCTGCTCCCGAACATGGCGACCAGGCTGACCACGTACACCAGGGCGGCCAGCCGGGCCCGGCCCGAGCCGGCGGCCAGCAGCAGCGCCGCCCCGGCCGGGATCGAGGCCAGGAACGCGAGCTGGTGGAGCCGGCCCCGCAGGCGAGGGGTCACCGGTCGCGGATGGAGGACGGGGTGGTCGCTCATTCTCGTCATTGCACGACGACTGGCGGCCGCCGTCCACCCCCCGTCCGCCGTATCCCTACGCGAGATTGAATGACGCCCCGGCCCTGCCCGGGGGAGCGTTCAGAGCCGGGGCGCCAGCAGAGAGATACCCACAAGCAGGCCAGTCGATACCGGCTCAGCGGACGGTGATCGTGCCGCGCATCCCCAGGGTGGCGTGCGTGGGGATGCGGCAGTAATAGGAGTAGGTGCCGGGCCGGGCCTGGAAGGTGGCCAAGCCCAGGCGCCCAACCGGGGCGGTGACGTCGACGCCGAGGGCGTCGATGGTGAAGGTGTGCCAGAACAGGTCGCGGTTGCGGACCGCCACCCGCACCTCCCCCGGGCTGGCCCGCAGCGAGTCGGGGACGAAGGCGATGTTGACCGTCTCGACCTCGAGCGCCCCCGCCGGCGCGACCTGGGGGGCGGCGTCGGTCATGGCCCAGACCAGCCCAAGGCTGGCGAAGATGAACACCACCGCCAGCACCCCGGTGGGCGCGGCCGCACCCCGTCCGGCCGCCGGGTCGCGCAGGTGGACCAGCCCGGCCACCGCGCCAACGAAGCCCGCCAGCGAGAAGGCGACCAGCGCCGCCGGGACCAGCACGTCGACCGGCCCGACCCGGTAGGTGGCGTTGCCGTTGGCCGCGGGGAACATCCAGAACTCGATGTCCAGGAACAGCGCCGCCAGCACCAGCAGGCCGAGCAGGCCGGTGCCGACCCGCAGCAGGCCGATCCCGACCAGCAGGATCAAGGCGAGGCCCAGCGCCTCCCGGTCGCCCCTGGTCAGGCCGTAGCCGAACAGCACCAGCGCGTTGGCAAGGGCTGCCACGACGGTGAGCCGCCGCCACCCCACCAGCCCCGAGCCGATCCGCGGTGCCGTCCTCATTCGCCTCCCTCCCCGGACAGGGAGGTAAGGCTAGCGTCGCGGGGTGCGCAGACGCGAGGAGAGCGGGCCACGGCTGAAGCCGTGGGCGAAGTCCGACCCCTGGCGGAGCCACCTGCCCGACCCGGGCCGGCGCTCCTCGGCCCGCTTGGCGAGCTGGTCGAGGCCCCAGCCGACCAGCGGCAACGCGACCATGATGAGCCCCAGCTGGGCCAGCCGTTTCCTGATCCGCATCCTCTACCTCGCCTGGAGACGTCGACGGCGGTTCCTGCCGCGCTGGGTGACCGCCGGGGCGGTCGCCCAAACCCTGTCAGGCAACGGTAGCAGCGGGCGCTTGACCGGGTAGGTTGAGGGACCGGACACTGAGGCGAGCGTCCCTATGGGGGAGGGGGGCATGGCGGCTGACGACCTCGGCGACCACGGGCGGTTCAACGACCCGTCGTTGCTGGTGATGTCGAGCCTGGCCGACGGGCCCAAGCACGGCTACGCCATGACCAAGGACATCCAGCAGTTCGCGGGGGTGCTCCTGGGACCGGGGACGCTGTACGGGGCGCTGGCCCGGCTCCAGCATCAGGGGCTGATCGAGGCCATGCCGGCCGACGACCGCCGCCGCCCCTACCGGCTCTCCGACCAGGGGGCCAAGCTGCTGGCGGCCCGGCTGGAGAGCCTCCAGCGGGTGGCCACGACCGGCCTGCGCCGCCTGGCCGGCGAGTAGCCGGCGGCCGCGTC
>DATENJ010000073.1:0-3471 GCA_035275125.1 Actinomycetes bacterium
TCGTCGCCGGCCCCAACCGCCTGGAGGTCCTGGTCGTCACCGACGGCGGCCTGCGCCGCCTGCGCCTGCGCGGCGGCTAGGCCTTGCGCGCGGCCGAGCGGACCGGCCACACGTACGGCAGGTCGTCGGGGGTGTCGGGGAACTTCGGCCGGTAGAAGTCCGGGTCCTTGCGGAGCAGGCTCGACTGGTGGCTGCGGTGCAGCGCCGGGTCGCCCAGCCAGGGCGGCAGGGCGCCGGCGGCGGCCAGCTCCTCCTGGGACCGCGGGCTTGCCACCCCGACCAGGGCGAGCTCCTCCCGCAGCTTCAGCTCGCAGGTGTCGGCGAACCCGAGCACGAACCAGGCACGGCACACCGTCACCCCGTAGCTGCCCAGCGCCTCCTCGTGGCCCTTCCACATCAGCACCGCCGGGTGATGGCGCCAGCCGTAGCCGGGGGTGGTCAGCGCCCGCAGCACCTGGAGCGCCTCGACCCGCTGCTTGCCCAGACGGCGTGGGTCAAGGGCCCGGGCGCTGGCGGCGAATTCGGGAAAGGGCAGGAACGTCTGCAGGGTCACGGCTCCCCAGTGTTGGCGAGGGCCTGCCGCCGGTTGCGGCGAGGCTCGATGATGTAGCGGGCGATGGCGGCGGCGGCGAAGTAGAACAGCCACATCGGCACCGCCATGGCGAACAGGCTGATCGGGTCCTGGCTGGGGGTGATGACGGCCGCGGCCACGATGATGACGGCCACCGCCGGCCGCCAGGCCCGCAGCATGGCCGCCGACGACAGCGCCCCGACCAGCGACAGGAACACCAGCACGAGCGGGAACTCGAAGGTGAGCCCGAAGGCCAGGCCCATGAACAGCACGAACCGCAGGTAGCGGTCGGCCTGGAAGAACACGGCGATGCCGTCGCCGCCCATGGAGACCAGGAAGTCGATCGCCTTGGGCAGGGTGAAGAACGCCACCGCCACCCCGGCCACGAACAGCAGCGTGCTGGCGAGCGCGAACGGGATGGCGAAGCGCTTCTCGCTGGGCCGCAGGCCGGGGGTGATGAAGCGCCACAGCTGGTAGGCGATGAACGGCATGGCCAGCAGCAGCCCGACCGTCAGCGACAGCCGGATGCGGATCGACAGCGGCTCGAGCGGGCTCAGGGCGGCCAGCCGGCAGCCGCCGTCGGAGGCCGAGGTGCCGATCCGGACGCTGGCCGGCAGGCTGCAGTAGGAGCGGAGCACGAAGTCCAGCACCGGGTCGTACAGCACCGAGAAGGCGACAATGGTGGTGATGACCAGGGCGGCGCAGCTCCAGGCCAGCCGGTTGCGGAGCTCCCCGATGTGCTCGAGGATCGACATCTCGCCCGTGGGGTTCGCCCGCGGGCGGCGGAGAAGTCGCACGGTCGCTACCGGCTGCCTGACCGGCTAGGGGGTGGTGCCGTGCTCGCGGTCGTCGGCCGGCCCGACCTTGCCGATCTCGTCCTTGTCGTCGTTCCTCGAGCCCTCGGTCACGCCCTTCTTGAACTCCTTGATGCCGAGGCCGACGTTGCGTCCCATGGCCGGGAGCCGGCTGGCGCCGAAGAGCACGACGATCGCGATGATGACCCAGATCCACTCCGGCCCTGGCATTGCCCAACTCCTTCGCATCGTCCGCGCGCGCACGCTCTGGACGAGTCTACCGCTTACTCAGCCCGATCGGCGGCCCGGGCGCTCCGCTCCGAGAGGCGGGCGGCGTGCTCGGCGGCCTGCTGGCTGGACTCGTTGAGCTTGTCCAGCTCGGGGGTGAGGCGCTCGCTCAGGGCCTGGACGGAGGCGGCGAGGGTCTTGAGGTTGGCCACCATCCGCCAGACGGTGAAGGCGACGGTGACCAGCACGGCGAGCCAGAACACGCCGAGCAGGATGGCGAGCCAGAGCGGCAGGGTGACCTCCGGGCGGCGGGGACGGCCGCCGGATCCTACCGGGTCGGGCGCCTCAGCGGCACGCCGCCTGGAACCGCGACCACCAGTCGGGCGACTCCAGCTCCAGGTGCAGGTCGAGCAGGTCGTCCCAGGTGAGCGCGGGCCCGCTGCGCGGCTCGAGGATCTCCGAGGGCGGGTCCCAGGGCTGGGCCGGCACCCCGCCGGAGGTCAGCAGCCGCACCACCCGCCGGTCGGCCGGCTTGGTGACGGTCTGGTAGCACTCCGGGCAGACGAAGGCGTAGAAGCTGTGCTCCTCTTCCCTGCAGACCCGCAGCTCCACGTCGGGCGGGGTCAGCTCGACCTCTCCGCACCCCGGGCAGGTGGCGCGGATCCTCGTCGGCGGCATGGAATCGTGGCTCATGCCCCCGGATATCGGCCCCGAAGGCGAAGGCCTTGAGCCGGACTACGAGGAGTAGGCGGCGAGCGCGTTGCGTGTCGCCTCGGCGACGGCGTTGCGCAGCTCAGGGGGCGAGACCGGCTCGGCCGCGGGGGCAAGGCGCAGGACCAGGCGGACCAGCCAGGAGAGCTGGTGGGTGGCCAGGCGCACCCGGAGGCGGCCGTCGGGGCGGCGCTCGGAGCCGAGGATCGGGAAGTAGTCGGCCGCCCACTCGGCCTCGGGGTCCAGGTCGAGCTCGCACTCCAGGCCGCCGGCGAACAGCTCGACCCCGCCGAGCTCGCCGTGGGCGGCCGGGTCGAAGCCGGCCGGGCGCTGGAACGGCTCCTCGGTCGGCCGCACCGACACCACCCGGTCGACCCGGAACAGCCGCTCCCCCACCGCCTTGTGGCACCAGCCGGACAGGTACCAGTGGCCCGAGGCGCTGAACACCACCCACGGGTCGACCTTGCGCCGGCTCAGCTCGCCCCGGGAGGCCGACCAGTACTCGATCTCGACCCGGTGGCCGGTGGCGGCCGCGCGGGCCAGCTCGGTCCGGGAGCTGGTCTCGGCCGGGTCGCCGCCCTCCAGGTCGACCGAGACCTTGCCGGCCAGCTCCTGGACCCGGTCGAGCTGGTCGGCGGGCAGGACCGCCTCCAGCTTGGCCAGGGCCCGGGCCAGCGCTCCCTGCTCGGCCACCTCGGGCAGCGCGTCGAGGGCCCGGCCGGCCAGGTACAGCCCGGCCGCCTCCCGCCAGGTCAGCCGGGGGGCGCGGGCGAACCAGTCGGCGAAGCCGATGTGGACCTTGTCGCCGTCGACCCAGGCCTCCATCAGGTCGCCCGGCCCGTACGGCGGCACCCCGGTGACGTACAGCAGCTCCAGGTCGGCGATCAGCATCTCCCTGGTCATCTCGAAGCGCTCGCAGACCTCGTCGACGGTCGCGCCGGGGTGGTCGAGGACCCAGGGGACGAGGGCGAGCAGCCGCTGCAGCCGCCCGGCGGCGCTGGTGTCGGGCGTCCGGGCCGGGCTCACCGTCCCACCACCTCCGCCAGGGCCTCCAGGCGGCGCCTGGCCTCCTGGCGGAGGTCGGCCGGCTCGACGATCTCGACGCTGTTGCCCATTGCCCAGCCCATCAGGCCGTCGCGGTCGCCGACGGGCAGGCGCAGGGTGACC
>DATENJ010000074.1:0-2822 GCA_035275125.1 Actinomycetes bacterium
TAGTACTCCCGCTCGACCTTGTGCCCGGTGGCGATGAGCAGGTTGGCCAGAGCGTCGCCCATCGGCGCCAGGCGGGCGTTGCCGACGTGCAGGGGGCCGGTCGGGTTGGCGGAGATGAACTCGACGTTGACCCGCTCGCCGTGGCCGAGGTCGATGGTCCCGAACGACGCCCCGGCGGCCACGACCCGGCGGACCAGGTCGGCGAACCAGCTCTGGTCGAGCCGGACGTTGATGAAGCCGGGGCCGGCCACCTCGACGCTGGCCACCCAGTCGGGCAGCTCCAGGTGGGCGACGATGGCCTCGGCAACCTTCCTGGGCGGCGCCTTGGCCGCCCTGGCCAGGACCAGGGCCACGTTGGTGGCCCAGTCGCCGTGCTCGGGCAGGCGCGGCCGCTCCAGCAGCGGCTCAGCGACGGCGCCCAGGTCGAGGTCGAGGGCCCCGGCCGCGACCGCGCGCTCCAGCGCGGCCCGGAACAGCTCGGCCAGGTCACGCTGGACAGGGAGGACGGTGGCGGTCATGACACTCCAGGGGTGGCGGCCCCGCGGTCCTGCTGGGCGATGATCCCCGCCACCAGGTGCAGGAGCTGAATCGGGTCGAACGGCTTGGTCACGTAGGCGGCGACGCCGAGGTCGTTGCCCTTCTGCACGTCGGATTCCTGCGCTCGGGCCGACAGCAGCACGATCGGCACCGGCCCCCCGGTGGTCTTGGCAAGCCGGCGAGCGACCTCCCAGCCGTCGAGCTTGGGCATCATGATATCGAGCAGCACCAGGTCCGGCCGGAACCGGTCGAACAGCACGAGCGCCTCTTCACCGTCCGAGGCGACCTCGACCGCGTACCCCTCCAGTTCCAGATTGACCTTGAGCAGCTGCTGGATGACCTGATCGTCATCAACGACCAAGATGCGAGCGTTGGACATGCGGGAACGACCTGATCAGAAGAGTCCGGGAAGATGATGCGAACGCGGGTCCGCGGAGCATAGCACAGGCCCTTTGACCTGCAGGTTCGCGTTTACCCCAGTTCGGCTCGAGCGAGCGGTGTGCGCCTGGCAGGACTCGAACCTGCGACACCTGCCTCCGGAGGGCAGTGCTCTAATCCGCTGAGCTACAGGCGCTCGCGGTTGGAGTCTACCAGGGGGTTCCGCCGGACCCGTCCAGTGGCGGGCGCAGGGTGCTCCCGACGCTTGCTCGAACTCCAGTTCGGTAGGACAATCGGGCCTATGCGGACGTACACCAAGCCCTGCGAGTTCGAGGGTTGTCATGGCAAGGCCAAGGCGCACGGCCTCTGCACAGGACACCTCGACCAGCGGGCCAGAGGGTTACCACTCTCCCCCATCGAACAGCGCCGGGAGATGTGCGAGTTTCCCGACTGTGGCCGCAAGCACTTCGCCAACGGCCTCTGCCGCGCCCATCGGCAGCAGCAGCGCCAGAGCAGGCCATTGACGCCCGTCGGGTCGAGAGTGAGGGGGGCAGGCCGCTGGGCTGATCCCAAGGGCTACGTCTGGATCCGAGGGCCAAAGGGGCATCCCAACGCCAAGCGGGGGAACTGGATCGCAGAGCATGTCCTGGTCATGTCCGAGCTGCTGGGCCGGCCGTTGCGCGAGGGAGAGTCGGTGCATCACCGCAACCTCCTGAAGGACGACAACCGACCCGAGAACCTGGAGCTGTGGACGAGCCACCAGCCGAGGGGGACATCAGTGGCCGACATGCTGACCTGGTGCAGGTGGTTCATCGAGCAATACGCAGATGCCCCTGAGCGGGTCACCCTGCCCGGTGGCCCGCTCACCAAGGATGGTCAACGGTCCAGCCGGCGTTGACGGCGGTCGCGTCCGACCCTGGCTGGTAGCCTCGCTCGCGAGATGACCACGGGCGGGCCCGAACGGGACGAGGAGGAGCGGCCGCTGCGGCGTGCGCCGCAGCTCGCGGTGCTGCTCGAGGGGGGCGACCGCAAGGGGCTGCTGCACGACATGACCGCGGCGATCCTGCGCCACAGCGGGGACATCGTCCTGGTCGAGATCATCGAGCGGGGCGCCCGCAGCGTCGTCTACTGGGAGCTGGACGGCGTCGACGACCCGGAAGGGCTGATGCAGTCGTTCCTGGAGATCGACGTGGTCGAGTCGCTCCAGCGCCTGCCAACCATGTACCAGGTCTGGGGCAAGCGGATCATCGTGGTCGGGGCCGGCGCCCAGGTCGGGCAGGTCGCCATCGGGGCCATCGGCGAGGCCGACCGGCACAACATCCGGGGCGAGAAGATCAGCGTCGACACCATCCCGATCGTCGGCGAGGCCGACCTGGCCAGCGCCGTGCGGGCGGTGGCCCGGCTGCCGAGGGCGGTGGCCGTGGTCCTCGCCGGGTCGCTGATGGGCGGCGAGGTGACCAAGGCGGTCGACGAGATCCGGACCCGCGGCATCCTGGTCGTCTCCCTCAACATGGCCGGGTCGGCCCCCGACCACGCCGACCTGGTGGTCACCGACCCCGTCCAGGCGGGTGTGATGGCGGTGATGGCCATCGCCAGCACCGCCTCCTTCGACATCGGCCGGGTCAGGGGCCACCACTTCTAGGGCCGGGAGCTGTTGGGCTAGGCTCCGGGCATGGCCTCCGCACCGCTCGTCAGCGCCGGCCAGCTCGCGGCCGAGCTGGCCGGACCGGCGGCGCCAACGGTGCTGGACTGCCGCTGGCAGCTGGCCGGCGGGGCCGACCGGGACGGCTACGACCGGGGGCACCTGCCCGGGGCGGTGTTCGTCGACGTCGACCGGGACCTGTCCGGCCGGCCAGGCCCTGGTGGCCGCCATCCACTGCCGGCCCCGGAGGCGTTCCAGGCGGTGA
>DATENJ010000075.1:0-2116 GCA_035275125.1 Actinomycetes bacterium
CGCCGAGGCGCCCGACGGTGTCGTGCTCGCGCAGGCAGCTGCGCAGCCGGGCCGCGACCTCGCGCAGCAGCCGGTCGCCGGCGCCGTGGCCGAGGCTGTCGTTGACCATCTTGAAGTCGTCGAGGTCGACGAACAGCACGGCCAGGCAGCCGCTGTCGCGGCGCGCCCTGGCGAGCGCGTGGCGGACCCGGTCGTTGAACAGGGCCCGGTTGGCCAGACCGGTGAGGCTGTCGTGGAACGCCTGGTGCTCGAGCTGGGCGGCCAGGGCGTCGCGCTCCGACAGCGAGGCCCGCAGCACCCCCTCGGTGCCCCGCAGCTCGCGCACGGTGGCCTCGTTCTCGCGGACCAGGTCGGCCATGCGGACCAGCACCAGCAGGAACAGCAGCGCGCAGCCGGCGACGATCACCGGGATGTCGAGGCGCTCGGCGCGGAGCGCCTGGACGGCCAGGATGGCCGGGGCCATCAGCGAGGCCGCGGCCAGGCAGACCAGCCGGATCTGGGTCAGCCCCGACCGGGGCGCCGGGACCGGGTCGGTGAGGGTGGCGACCGACGGGTCGAGCACGGCCGCGCCCCACAGGGCGTAGGCGACCAGCCAGCCGGCCTCGACAGGGCTTGACGGGTCGTAGGTGCCGAGCAGCACCAGCAGGGCCCGCCCGGCGTCGGCGGCCACCAGGACCAGCCAGCCGGTGGTCATGAGCAGATAGGCCCGGCTGCGGTCGCCGCCGCCGATGGTCAGGCGGATGACCAGCGCCAGGACCAGCACGTCGAACACCACGTACAGCATCGACAGGATCCGCTCGACCAGCGGCAGCGAGGCGTCGACCGAGTACGGCGAGGCCAGGAACACCCAGGCCAGCATGCCGACCCCGGTGGAGATCACGGTGGCGTCGATCAGGCTGGCCCGGTCCCGGCCCGGGCTGCGGGCCTGGATGAGCAGGGCGTAGCCGCCGATCCCGATCAGGTAGGCGACCATGGTCAGGACGGCCGCGGCCACGCTGCCCCCGGCGCGGGTCACGGCCGCCGACGACCCGAGCGACCCGGCAACGAACCCGACAGCCTCCCCGGCCGCGAACAGCTGGAAGGGCCGCGGCCGGGCCGGCCGCCACAGCCGGATCGAGGCCAGCGTGGCCGCGATCGTGGCCAGGCACAGCACCACCAGGGCCCCGACCCGCAGCGGCGGGTACGGCAGGTACACATAGGCGAGGGCGAGCAGACAGCCCCCACCCAGGTGGTACCGCCACAGCATCGTCCGCACCAGCTGCTCCCGGAAGTCCACGGCCAGGTCGTCAGGTCTGCTGACCTGATCGGCACCCAGCCGCCCGACTCAAGGAATTCGTCCGGCGGCGGGGAGCGCCGCCGGGCCGCTGAGCTAGTGCTGGAGCTCGACCGGGACCACGGTCAGCTCGAGCAGCTCGCCGCCGCGGAAGGCCCGGACGGGGAGGGGCCGGCCGATGCGCTCGCCCACCATCAGGCGCTGGAGGTCGCCGGCGTCGGCGACCGGGGCGCCGTCGAGGTCGATGATCAGGTCCTCGTTGCGCAGGCCGGCCCGGGCGGCGGGGCTGCCGTCGACGACCTGGACGACCTCGACCCCGGCGGTGCGGTCCAGCACCTGGGCGACCCGTGGGGGGAGCGGGCGGCTCCCGCCGGCGATGCCGATGAAGGCTCGCCGGAAGCGCCCGTCGCGCATCAGGGCGGCGATGATCCGCCGGGTGGTGGCGTTGACCGGCACGGCCAGGCCGAGGCCGATCCCGGCGACGGCGGTGTTGACCCCGACCATGCGGCCACGCCCGTCGACCAGGGCGCCGCCGGAGTTGCCGGGGTTGAGGGCGGCGTCGGTCTGGATGACGTTCTCGACCAGCCGGCTGGCCCGCCCGTCGCTGGTCGGGAAGGAGCGGCCGAGCGCGCTGACCACCCCGGCGGTGACCGAGCCGGCCAGCCCCATCGGGTTGCCGACGGCCACGACGAGCTGGCCGACCCGGAGCCGGTCGGCGTTCCCCAGGGACACCGGCTCCAGGTCGGCCCCGCTCGCCCGGATCACCGCCAGGTCGGACAGCGCGTCGCGACCGACGACCTCGAACCGCAGCTCGCGGCCGTCGGCCATCGAGGCCCGGCCCTT
>DATENJ010000076.1:0-3751 GCA_035275125.1 Actinomycetes bacterium
TCGGGGTGTTCCTGGCCAGCTTCCTGCTGGTGTTCCTGCTCCCGGACGCCCGTGGGGACCCGGCCGGCCAGCACGCCAAGGCGGCCGCCGGGCCGGTCTAGGCCTGGTCGAGGCGGGCCAGCTCGTCCTCGCTGAGCCGCAGGCCGGCCGCGGCGGCGCTGTCGGTGATCGTCTCGGGGCGGCTGGACCCGGGGATGGGGATGACCGTCGGGGCCTTGGCCAGCTGCCAGGCCAGGGCGACCTGCTGGGCCGAGACGCCGTGGGCGTCGGCGACCTCGCCGAACGGGCGGTGGCGGCCACCCAGGTCGCGGCCGCGGCCGATCCCGCCCAGCGGGCTCCAGGGCAGGAAGGCGATCTTCTCGGCGGCGCAGAAGGCCAGCTCGCCCTCGGAGCGGCGGAAGCGGGGCGAGAACTCGTTCTGCACGCTGGCCACCTGGACGAGCTGGCGGGCCTGTCTGATCTGGTCGACGCTGACGTTGGACAGGCCGACCAGGCGGACCTTGCCGGCCGCCTTGAGCTCGGCCATGGCCCCCACCGACTCGGAGAACGGCACCTTGGGGTCGGGCCGGTGGAACTGGTACAGGCCGATGGCCTCGACCCCCAGCGCCCGCAGGCTGGCCTCGCAGGCCTCGCGCAGGTGCTCGGGCCGCCCGTCCAGCTCCCAGCTGCCGCCAGGGCGGGTGTGGCCGCCCTTGGTGGCCACCAGCACCCGGTCGCGGTCGCCCGGCCAGGCGGCCAGGGCCTTGGCCACCAGGCGCTCGCCGTGGCCGACGTCGGACTCGTCGACGCAGTAGGCGTCGGCGGTGTCGATCAGGGTCACGCCGGCGTCGAGGGCGGCGTGGATGGTCCGGATCGACTGGGCCTCGTCGGGCCGGCCGGCCAGCGACATCGGCATCTCGCCGAGCCCGATGGCGCTGACCTGGAGCCCGCCGAGGCGGCGGGTCGGCATGGTGGTCACCAGTGGGTCGCTCCTTCGTGGCCGCGGTGCTCGGGCAGCTCGAGCTGGAAGGTGGAGTGCTCGATGTCGAAGTGGCCGGCCAGGCAGGCGCCCAGACCGTCGAGGACCTTGCCGGAGTCGGCGTCGCGCTCGAGGACCACGTGGACCGAGAGCACCGGCAGGCCGCTGGTGATGGTCCAGGCGTGCAGGTCGTGCACGTCGGTCACGCCCGGGGTCTCGAGCAGGTGGCGACGGATCTCGTCGAGGTCGACCCCCTTGGGGGCCGCCTCCAGCAGGACGTCGACCGCCTCGCGGAGCAGCCGCCAGGTGCGGGGCAGGATGGCCAGGCCGATGACCGCCGAGGCGATCGGGTCGGCGGCATCGAAGCCGGTGAGGGCGATCACCACGGCCGCGGCCAGCACCGCCACCGAGCCCAGCAGGTCGCCCCAGACCTCCAGGTAGGCACCGCGCAGGTTGAGGCTCTGGCGCTGGCCGCCGCGCAGCAGCCAGATGGAGACGGCGTTGGCGGCCAGGCCGATCACGGCCACGGCCAGCATCAGCCCGCTTGCCACCTCCGGCGGCTCGGTCAGCCGCCGCCAGGCCTCGACCAGCACGAACCCGGCCACGCCGAACAGCAGCACGGCGTTGACCACGGCGGCCAGGATCTCCAGGCGGTAGTAGCCGAAGGTCCGCTGCGGGGTCGCCGGCCGGGCCGCGAACCGGATGGCCAGCAGGGCCAGGCCGACCCCAGCGCCGTCGGCGAGCACGTGCCCGGCGTCGGCGAGCAGGGCCAGGCTGCCGCTGATGGCGGCCCCGGCGACCTCGACCAGGAGCAGGGCCACGGTGATCGCGAACACCACCGCCAGCCGGCCTCGGTGGGCGGCGGCGGCGCTGTGGTGGTCGTGGGCCATGCGGTCACTTTGCCACAGGAAACCGAACGGCCCGGGCGGTTGCCCGGGCCGTCAGGGTCGTTGCGCGTCAGCGCCTCGGCGCCAGCCCCGAAGCCTCGTCGAGAGCCTCGTAGAGCTCACGGGTGGCGACCGAGTCGAACGCGACTCGCCCCTCCCGGGCCGTCCTGCGCTGCTGCCACCAGACGGTGAGTTCCTTGAGCTGCATTGTCCCCCTCCTGCTGCCCGGACCCGGACCCCCCAGCCCGTGTCCCCCTCGCCGCCTGTCTTGCGGCGCATCGACAGGGCGTAGTCTCGCCGCCGTAGGTAACGAACCGGCATGATGCCGATCACCGTTGCGACCCCGATCCATCACGGAACGGTCTCGGGCCTCGGCGCTGACTCGTGGCGGACCACGACGGCGACCGAGCCGACGACCAGGGCGGCGCCGGCCAGGGTGGCCGGGGTGACGCGCTCGTTGAGGATGAGCCAGCCGAGGGCGACGGCGACCACCGGGTTGACGTGGGTGTGGGTGGTGGCCTTGGAGACGGGGGCATTGGCCAGCAGCCAGACGTAGGCGGTGTAGGCGACCAGGGAGCCGGCCACGATCAGGTAGGCGAGGCTGGCAAGGGACTCGCCCGAGAACCGCTCGGGCCGCAGGTCGCTGGCCTCGCCGGTCACCAGGCCGGCGGCGCAGAGGACGAACCCGGCGGCGAGCAGCTCCAGGGCGGTGGCGACCAGGGTGTCGTGCGGGACGGGGATGCGGCTGGAGACGAACGACGCCACCGCCATGGAGGCGTCGGCGACCAGGATGAGGAGCAGGCCGAACCAGCCCGCCTCGGGTGCGGGATTGCCGGGCAGCAGGAGCACGGCCACGCCGGCGAGCCCGGCCACGACCCCGACCGAGGTGGCCCGGGGGACGGGCTCGCCGGCCAGGTACCGCAGCAGGACCACGCCAAGGGGCATCGCCGCGACCAGCACGGCGGCCAGGCCCGAGGGGACGTCACGCTCGGCCACGGTGACCAGGCCGGTCCCGCCGGCCAGGAACAGGACCCCCACAAGGGCGCCGGCCCCGGCCTCCCTGGTGGTCACCCGGACCCCCGCCCAGCCGCGGCGGGCGACCAGGAACGGGTACAGCACGGCCCCGGCGACCAGGAACCGGACCCCGGAGCCGAGCAGCGGCGGGATAGTCCGGACCATCACTCGGACCGCCAGGTAGGTCGACCCCCAGACCAGGTAGACGGTGGCAAGGGCCAGCCACAGCCGCCAGTCGCGGGCGGCGTGGGACCGGATGGCAGCAGCAGGTGTGTGCGTCATGTCTCTATGGGTATCCATCCAATGCCATCAGCTCACATGAAGGTTCGTGCACCAATCGATAAGGGAAACTGATGCTGGATGTTCGCCGCCTTGTGGTGCTGCGCGAGATCGCCACCCACGGGTCGTTCTCGACCGCCGCCAAGGCGCTGGCCTACAGCCAGTCGGCCGTCTCCCAGCAGATCGCCACCCTGGAGCGGGAGGCCGGGACCCGGCTGGTCGAGCGCAACGGCCGCTCTGTCCGCCTCACCGACGCCGGCCGGGCCCTTGTCCGCCGGGCCGACGCCATCCTGACCGAGCTGGAGGGGGCCGAGAGCGATCTCCAGCTGATCGCCGGGCTCCACGGGGGCCAGGTCCGGGTCTCGACCTTCGCCAGCGCCGCCACCGCGCTGCTGCCCGAGGCCGTCACCGCCTTCCGGGTGGCCCACCCCGGGGTCCGGGTCGAGCTCTCCTTGGTCGAGGCGACCGCCGAGGCGGTCGACGGCCTGCGGGCCGGCCGGACCGACCTGGCCCTGCTGGCCGAGCCGCTGGCCGACCCGGGCCCGGTCGAGACCCACCACCTCCTCGACGACCCGATGCTGGCCGTGCTCCCCGCCGGCCATCCCCTGGCCCC
>DATENJ010000077.1:0-2468 GCA_035275125.1 Actinomycetes bacterium
GTGAAGCTGTCGCCCGGGTCGACCAGGGGGGTGGTGCCGGCGGCGAGGGCGGCGGTGGGGCCGGTCATCGGCTCGAGGCAGAGGAACTCGGTCCCCGGGGGGGCGAACACCTGGGCGTGGCCGTAGCCCTCGCCGTAGCCGACCAGCAGGCGGCGGCCGGCCGCCTCCAGGCCGAGCCGGCGGGCGGCCGGGCCCTGGCCGAGGGCGTACAGGTCGTCGAAGGTGCGGTCGCCGACGGGGTCGGCCTCGGCGGGCTCGTCGGCCGTCTTGCCGCTGGGGAGGCCCCGGTCGTCCAGGTCCAGGTGGACCCGGTCCGGGAGCAGCAGCCGCCAGGCCGACCGCGGGGCGCCGGGGAGCTGGAGGTAGGGATGCCAGCCGAAGGCGACCGGCACCGGGCGTCCGCCGGTGGCCGAGACGGTGGTCGTCACGGCCAGCGTCGCCGCGCCGGCGGTGGCGGTCACGGTCAGCCGGTGGGGGAACGGGAACGCGGCCAGCAGCTCCGGGAAGGCGCCGTAGTCCAGGCTGGCCTTGAGCATGGCCGAGCCCTCCGAGGCGGCCAGGCGCTCCAGCCGCCAGCCCCGGTGCGCGGTCAGGGTGCCGTGGATCGGCAGCCCGCCCGGGTCGGTGGCCAGGTCAAGGCCGTCCAGGTCGACCTCGACCCCGGCGGCCCGGTAGCGCCACTCGGGCAGGCGGTTGGCCCAGGGGGCGAGCAGGGGCAGGCCGGTGACGTGCCGGTCCCGGTACCCGGCGAGCCCGCCGGGCAGGGCCAGCAGCTCCTCGCCGCGGTGGCGCAGGCTGACCCCGAGCAGCCCGAGCCCGGGCAGGAAGGTCGCCTCCAGGTCCTCGGCGGCCAGGGTGACCGAGGGCTCCCCTTCGAGCTTCCCGATGCGGAGGCTGGGATCACTCACCGGTCGGGAGCTCCTCGTGACCGCCGAACTCCTTGCGCATGGCCGACAGCAGCTTCTCGGCGAAGTCGGCCTCCCCGCGGGAGGAGAACCGCTCGTAGAGGGCGGTGGTGAGCACGTGGGCGGGAACGCCCACCTCGACCGCCGCCGCCACCGTCCAGCGGCCCTCGCCCGAGTCCGACACCCGGCCCGAGAACCCGGCCGCACTGGGGTCCTGGAGCAGGGCGTGGGCGGTCAGGTCGAGCAGCCAGGACCCGATCACACTGCCACGGCGCCACAGCTCGGCCACGGCGGCGACGTCGAAGTCGTAGCGGTAGTAGCTCGGGTCGCGCAGCGGCGCCGCCTCGGCGCTGGCCTGCTCCTCGCGCTTGCCCACGTTCGCCTTGTGGAGGATGTTCAGCCCCTCGGAGTAGGCGGCCATGATCCCGTACTCGATCCCGTTGTGGATCATCTTCACGAAATGACCGGCCCCGGCGGGCCCGCAGTGGAGGTAGCCGAGCTCTTCGGGCGGCGGCGGGCCCTTGCGGCCCGGGGTCCGCCCGGCCGCCTCCAGCCCGGGGGTCAGGGCCTGGAACAGCGGCTCCAGCCGGGCCACGACATCGGCCTCGCCGCCGATCATCAGGCAGTAGCCCCGCTCAAGGCCGAACACCCCGCCGCTGGTCCCGATGTCCAGGTAGTGCAGGCCCCTGGCGTGAAGGGCCTCGGCCCGCTGGACGTCGTCGCGGTAGTAGGAGTTGCCGCCGTCGATCACCACGTCGTCGGGCGCCATCAGCCCGGCCAGCTCCTCGACGACCCGGCCGGCGACCCCGGCCGGGACCATCACCCAGGCCGCCCGGGGCGCGTCCAGCTTGGCGACCAGGTCCTCGAGGGAGGTGGCGCCGACCGCCCCCTCGCCCTCCAGCCGCTGGACGGCTGCCTGGTTCTGGTCGTAGACGACACAACGGTGGCCGGCGCGCAGCAGCCGCCGGACCAGGTTGGCGCCCATCCGGCCGAGGCCGATCATGCCAAGCTGCATGCCGTGCTCCTTCGATTCGGGCCGCGCCAGGATGCTACGCGGCGTCCGCCACTCGAGAAAGCGGAGACCATGACCGACGAGTTCGACGTGATCGTGATCGGTGCCGGCCCACCGGGGCAGGTAGCCGCCGGGCGCTGCGCCGACGGCGGCCTGGCCGTCGCCCTGGTCGAGCGTGAGCTGGTCGGGGGCGAGTGCTCCTACTGGGCCTGCATCCCCTCCAAGACCCTGATCCGGCCCGGCGACGTGCTGGCCGCGGCCAGACGGGTCCCGGGCGCCGCCGAGGCCGTCACCGGCCAGCTCGACACCGACGCCGCCTTCGCCCAGCGCGACTACATGACCTCCAGCTGGAACGACCAGGGGGCGCTGGCCTGGGTCGAGGACGAGGGGATCGAGCTGGTCAGGGGCACCGGCCGGCTCACCGGGGAGCGGGCCGTGGAGGTCGAGCTCCGCGGCGGCGGCCGGCGGGCCCTGACCGCCCGGCGGGCGGTGGTGCTGGCCACCGGCAGCTCCCCGCTGATCCCGCCGGTGCCCGGCCTGGCCAAGGCCCG
>DATENJ010000078.1:0-15334 GCA_035275125.1 Actinomycetes bacterium
GAGGGCCGGGCCGCCGACGCTCTCCCGGTGCTGCGCGACGCCTGCCGGCGCTGGCACGAACTGGGCGCGGTGGACGACGCCGCCCGTACCAGTCTCCAGCTCGCCGAGGCATACCGGGCGCTCGGCGACGAGGTATCGGCCGCGGCGGAGGTTGCCAAGGCGCAGGCGACGTTTGAGCGGCTCGGCGCGCACCGGCCCGCGCCGGAACCGCCCGACGGGCTCACCCGGCGTGAGTGCGAGGTGCTCGCGCTGGTCGCCGAGGGGCACTCCAACCTGCAGATCGGCGAGGCGCTGTATATCAGCGACCGCACCGTCGCACGGCACCTGACGAACATCTTCCACAAGATCGGGGTCACCTCCCGAACCCAGGCCGCTCGCTACGCCCGCGACCGCGGACTGTCGACGTCCAGGTGACCGTGGCGCGGCTACGAACAACCGCGTAGGCCAGCCACCGAGATTGGTCAAGCGCGCCGATGCCCGCCCTCCGCCGCGCGGCCTAGCGTCCTGCGTAGACGCGCCGCACAGGGCGCCGCCACCGAGGAGGGACCATGGCACCGGACACGGCACAGGACACGCTGGCGGCGAGCGCGATGGCTGCCAGCCAGGAGTCGGCAGGGACCCCGACATCTAGGAGCATGCCCGAGCCGACCACCAGGGTCAGGGTGTCCGACAAGGATCAGCTCGACGTGTGGGTCGCGGGCGAAGGTGCTCCCGTGGTCCTCATCCACGGCGCGATGACCCGCGACCTGCTCAAGCCCCTCATGGACGAGCTGGTCAAGAAGGACCGCTACCAGGTGATCCACTACGGCCGGCGCGGTCACGGCGGTCACGGGCTGCCGGGCGAGACCGCCGACATCCCAGGGCAGGTTGCGGACGTCGTAGCGGTCCTCGACGCCCTGGGGGTGGACAAGGCGCACGTCGCCGGGCATTCCTTCGGCGCCTACATCGCTCTGGAGATGGCGACGCAGGCGGCCGGCCGCCTGCTGTCGGCCGTGCTGCTCGAGCCCCCGCTCGCGCAGGCGCAGACCGAGGCCGTGCAGCAGGCCCTGAAGCAGCTCGCCGAGGTGGCGATGCCGCTCGTCGTGGACAAGTACACGAGCGGGGACGCAGACGGCGCGGTCACGGCGTTCCTCGACTTCACCTCGGACGTCCAGGACGCGGTCGAGCTCATCGAGCCTGCACTGCCGGAGGGCGCTCGGGCGCTCGCCGCCGCGGACTTGAACACCTGGCTTCAGGCTGACCTGCCGGCCATGGGCTCGTGGACGGCTGACCCGGCGGCGGTGACGCAGCTCACGACGCCGATCGTGTGGATCGGCGGTGCCGAAAGCCCGCCCCTCTTCGCCGACAGCCGGGCGCTCGTCCAGGAATGGCGGCCCGCAATGAAGGCGGCCACCATCGTCGGCGCAGGCCACTACTTCCCGGTCCTGAGGCCCGCCGAGACGGCGACCGCCCTTGACGAGCTGTTGAGGAGCCAGGCCCCTTGACCGGTCGGCGTGAGCTGCGTCCGGCTCTGCCGCGCAGGCATGGCTCCGGCAAGACCGCCATTCGCGTAGCTTGCCAGATTCTCCTGATCAGCCCGCGGGCCAGCCGGTCCAGGTAGGACGGAATTACAGGCTCAGCAGCCCGAGCGGGGGCTCCGGGTCTTGCTACCCGTGGAAGCCTTGGGATATTGCGGCTCCAGGAGGCCCCGCAGCGACTCTCACGCGGTTCTAGCCGGCGCCGGAGTGCGCAGGTCGATTGCCACTGCCCTGAAGACATGAGGAACTGCACGCTCAAGACGCCAGTCCGGTTCCTCGGCGTCGGTCAGTCCAGCCGGACCAGCACGCCCTCGTCGCCGGCCAGGTCCAGGCCGCCCTCGACCCGCTCGCCGTCGCGGTCCGGAGTCGTGGCCAGCTCGACCCGCCCGCGCACGGCGAGGTCCAGGCGCCCGGCGCCCGGGCCGAGGTTCAGGGCCACCAGCCAGCGCCGGTCATCGCCGGTGCGCAGGTAGGCGAGCACGTCGCCGTCGGCCTGGACCGGCTCGTAGATGCCCGCGGACAGGGCCGGGCTGTCGTGGCGCAGGGCGAGCAGGCGGCGGTGGAGGGTGAGCATCGAGCCGGGGTCGTCGCGCTGGGCGGCCACGTTCACGGCCGGATCCCCCAGCGGCAGCCACGGCGTCCCGGTCGTGAACCCGGCTCCGGGGTGGTCGTCCCAGCGCATCGGGGACCGCTCCGGGTCGCGCCCGCGGCCCGGGATCAGCGCCGCGACCGGGTCCCTGACCTGGTCGGGGGCGACGGACACATCGGTCATGCAGATCTCGTCGCCGTAGTACAGGACCGGGGTGCCGGGCAGAGTGAGCAGCAGCATCGCGGCCACCCGGGCCTGGGCCGAGCCGAGCCGGGAGGCCACCCTCGGGGTGTCGTGGTTGCCCAGGACCCAGTTCGGCCACGCCCCGGGGGGCAGCACGGCCAGGTAGCGGTCGACGAACATGGCGATCCCGCGGGCGTTCCAGTCCGCCTCCAGCAGCTCGAAGTTCAACGGGACCTGGATTCCGTGTCCGTCGGTGCCGTGGTAGGCGGCGAGGGCTTCGATCGGCACGACCAGCTCGGCCAGCAGGACTTTGTCGTCGCCGTACTTGTCTACGACCTTGCGGATCCGCCTGGCCAGCTCGCGGGTCTCGGGCTGGTCATGGGTATATCTGAAAAACTGGCGCAGATACGGCCAGTCGCCCTCGCGGAAGTTGGGGTTGGCCGGGTTGTCGCGCAGCTGGTCGTCCTCGACCAGCAGCGACAGCACGTCGATCCGGAACCCGTCCACCCCGCGTTCCAGCCAGAACCGCAGCGTGACGAACATCGCCTCCTGGACCTCGGGGTTGCGCCAGTTGAGGTCGGGCTGGGCGTCGAGGAAGAACCGGTAGTAGTACTGGCCGGTCGCCTCGTCCCAGCACCAGGCGCTCTGGCCGGCGTACCCGACCCAGTTGTTCGGCGGCCCGCCGTCCGGTGCCGGGTCGCGCCAGATATACCAGTCGCGCTTGGGGTCGTCGCGGTCCGAGCGCGACGCCAGGAACCAGGGGTGCTGGTCGGAGGTGTGGTTGGGGACCCAGTCCAGCAGCACCCGCAGCCCGCGCTCGTGCGCGGCCGCGATCAGCCGGTCCATGTCCGCCATGGTCCCGAACACCGGATCGATCGCGGTGTAGTCGGCCACGTCGTAGCCGAGGTCGGCGCCGGGCGACGGGTACACCGGCGAGATCCAGATCGCGTTCACCCCGAGCCAGGTGAGGTGGTCGAGCCGGGCCAGGATGCCGGGCAGGTCGCCGACCCCGTCGCCGTCACTGTCCATCCAGGAGCGGGGATAGATCTGGTAGATCACCCCGCGCTGCCACCAGGGCGGCTGCTCCATCCGTCTCCCTTCGGTCGTCCCAGGGCTAGGCCAGGGTTGCAGATGCCAGGCTCCGGGGCGACTCTCCCTGGCTGCTCGGCGTCGACCTGAACGGCTCAGATGGATCTAGGCTGCTCACGTTGGATGCGCTTTCGGTCCAGACGGCTCTAGAAGGATCCAGACCGATCGTCTGGATGATCAAAGCCCATCCGACATCCTGTCGGATGGCAAGGCAAGCAAAGAGTCACGCGCCGTTGATTGGTCGGTGCCTCGGGCCAGCCAAGCGGTCTGTCCTCCGTAACGCTGCCCAGACGCAACCCGGCCACACTGACAGCTGACGAACGTGGGAGGTGGCCGGATCGGTGGCACGCTGCGAGCAGCCAGGACCACGGCGATGACGTCGACCGCCGGACCGGGCCGGCCGCGCCGGTGGACGGCCGGGCTGGCCTGGGGGCTGTGGCTGGCGAGCCTGCTCTGCCTGGCCGCCGTGCCGTGGCTGGACGAGCTGCTGCGCCAGGCCGGCCGGGCCGACCTGGTCCAGTTCGTCTTCCCGGACGTCGCCATTCCCGTCCTGGCCATGGTGAGCTCGGTCACGGTCGGGGCGGTCGTGGCCGCCCGCCGCCCGGCCCACCCGGTGGGCTGGCTGCTGCTGGGCATCGCCCTGTCGCTCACCGCCACCGCCGCGACCGCCCAGTACTTCGTGTACGGGCTGTTGGTCCGCCCGGGTGCGCTGCCCGCGGCCCGCTACGCCGTGCTGTACCAGCCGGCGACCACGTTCACGGCCCTGACCCTGATCGGCTTTGTCCTGCTGCTGACGCCCACCGGGTCGCTACCCTCGCCCCGCTGGCGCTGGCCGGCCAGGGTGATGGCGGCCACGCCGGTCGTCCTGGTCCTGGTGGTGACCCTGGCCGGCGGACCGGTGGACCCGCGCTACCAGGCCGTCGGCGGCCCCTTCGACCTCCGCGGCCTCGACGGGGTCCTGCTGGCGGCCAACCGGACGGCCCTGGCGGTCACCGTCGTGGCCCTGGTGGCCACGGCCGTATCTCTGGTCGGGCGGTTCCGCAACGCTCGCGGGGTGGAGCGGCTGCAGCTGCGGTGGGTGGCGCTGGCCGCGGTGCTGGTGGGGCTGGGCGCCGTTGGCGTCCTGTCCAGCCTGGCGGTCGGGGGGTCGGCCGCCGGAATCCTGCTCACCCTGGCCGTCGGCTGCTGCTTGGTGGTCCCACCGGTGGCCACCGGGGCGGCGGTCCTGCGCTACCGGCTGTACGACCTGGACCGGATCATCAGCCGCACCCTGGCCTACGGGCTGCTCACCCTGCTGCTGGGCGGGGGCTACGCCGCCGTGGTCCTGGTCCTCGGCCAGCTCCTGGGCCGGGAGTCCCCCCTGGTCGTGGCGGCCGCCACCCTCGCCGTGGCGGCGGTGTTCCAGCCGGCCCGCCGCCGCATCCAGACCACGGTCGACCGCCGCTTCAACCGACGCCGCCACAACACCGCCGAGAGGATCGCCGCGTTCGGCGATCGGCTGCACCAGCAGATCGACCTGGACACCCTGACCCTCGAGCTGCTGGCCGTGGCCGAGGAGACGATGCAACCGACCCAGGCATCAATGTGGCTTCGTCCGGCTCCGGCTAGCTCATCGCGCGCTGGGCTAGCCGGCGAACGCCACTGACCCAGCGATGACCCCTTGCATGCCATGCAGTAGGGCGGTGATGAGGGGCGACGGCGGTGGTGCGGCGCTATAGGCTGCGGCTCGACATCGACAGCCTTCCTCCTTGTGGCCTTGCCCAAGATCCCGACGCGGATGTCTCGAACGTGGTCCACGTCGGCCAGCAAGACGCCTGGCATGCTGCGGGCTCGCAGGGCGGTACGGGGCCTGGGAGGCCTTGTCGTTGCCAGCATGGCCGTGGGCGACGGTGCAGGGCTGGTGATGGCATGACCCATCGGTGACCACGGAGTCGGCCGCTTGCTCTGAGCCGAGCGCCGGGAAGATTGACCTCTCCGGCGCTCGGCTAGCTTGCGCCCTGCTACGGACTCCGCTTGTTGCTAGCTGGACTTAGTCGCAGGCTCCACGCACATCAGGCAGGAGGCACCCTGAGTCGAAGGTGCCCAGCGAGACGCTGATGTTGTTGGTCCGATCGGTAAGTGTGACGTTGTTGTACGTTACCTGCGCGAGCTGCAGGCTCTGCCCCTTAGGACAGGAGATGTCCGATGGCGGGGGGCTGAGCGTCAGCGAGGCGGTGACGTTGCCGTTCTTGCCCGAGCTGAAGGTCCCTTCTGCGCTCACCGGCCCAGCGACCGTGGTCTTGTTCTGGGCGCTGGGGTTGCCGCCGCCCTTGTTGACGCAGACGTAGGTGGCGGTGGCGTCCGCGGTGAGCAGATAGTTGATGTTCTGGTTGGTGCCAAGGCCCGCTTCCTTGAAGTTGACGGTCAGCGTGCCGTTATTGTTCAGGGTCCCGCTCGCGCTGACGAAGTGCGGGTTTACGGCCAGCGCCTGCTGGGCGATGAGGGCGACGGCCGCAAAGACCAACGCCACCGTGGTGATCCTTCGTTTCATCTGCTGCACTCCCCCCGGAATGGGTTGCGAACCGTGGCCGGTGAAGCCAGCCACGGTCATGCCGGCCGGGCTAGAAGGTGCCCGGGAAGGCGAACACCAGGTCCGGGTCGAAGCTGTCGCCGCTCACGGTCACCGCGACGTTGGAGTAGCGCAGAGTCATGGGCGGGGAGCAGTCCGGGCTGGTCACTCCGGTCCCCGACACCCTGAAGTTGGCCTTGCCGTTCTGTACCGGGAAGGTCCCCTCGGCGACAGTGGCGCCCTTGTTCTCGGCCTTGGGCTGGTTGTTGCCCGGGTTGATGCAGGCCACGTCGGCGGTCACCGCCGCGTTGATCTGGGTCTCGGCGCCCAGCCCGGCCACCTTGCCGGCCACGGTGAGCGTGTCGCCGGAGCGGCTGATGGTGGGCGTGCCGACGAAGTGCGGGCTGCCGGCCCATGCCGGCAGGGCCGCCAGGGCCAGCATGGCCAGCGCGAGGATGGCCGTAATGGTGAGTCGTCGCATCAAATCCCCCAATTTGAGGACGGGTGCTTTGCCTGCGAGCTGATCTCATGCGGGGGGGCGCGTGCGCGGGCCCGACCTCGGTGCCGGGACCCTCTAGGAGGGCATGGGGCTGCTGGGCGGCGATCCTTGGCCCCGAGGGCCCGGGCCGCCACCGCAAGCGCGGCCACCAGCACAAGCCAGATCCGCCGCATTATCACGACCCCCCGGTATCGGCGGCAGGGGAGACATCCCCTCACTACACGTCGCTAGGAATGGCTAGACCGGCACCCTGTAGCGCTCTCGAGAGGCCCATCGCCTCCCTCCCGGCATCCAGGCTGACGCCCACCTCCCTTGGTGGAGCGGGCGGCGATGATGAGGTGGCAGTACCTCTCCCGCCGCCAGCAGGCGCCCCATGGCGCCTTCACGTTGTGTTCTGAAAGCGATCCCGGTCCCCATGCCCCCATGCCGGGAAATGACGATGCCGGTTGTCCTGATGCCCGCCTCCGCGGCGAGACCCGGACTAGGCTAGGGAGAAGGCCGATCCTCAGGGAATCCCTCAGGACGTTGAGGTTGCCCAACACGGTGTTGAGAGTACTCAACGGTCGTTGAACAGCCGACGGATCGCGGCTCGATCGGGCAGCTGCAACTTGCGCAGGATCGACGAGATGTGGGTGCGGACCGTCACCTGGGAGACGTAGAGGCGCTCGGCTATCTGCGCGGTCGTCAGCTCCTCACGCATGAGTTCCAGCACGTCCCATTCTCGTCTGGTGAGGTCGACGCCGCGCCGGCCGGGGAGCGTCAGCCGCTTGCGCCGCTCCCGCTGGCGGAACTCCTCGATCAGCCGGGCCACCAGGGTTCGGGGCAGGGCGGCCTCGCCCTGGAGCACTCCACGGAGGGTGTGCGGAAGCCTGCTTGGGGTGGTGTCCTTGGGAAGGTAGCCGGAGGCGCCCGCACGGAGGGCATCGAACAGGTCGGCGTCGGACCGCGACGCCGTGTACATCACCACCGTGGTGTCCGGCACGGCGTCGACAATCTCGGCGGTGGCCTGGATGCCACCGCCCGGTAGGCGAACCTCAACCAGGCAGATGTCCGGTCGCGTGCGCCTGGCCGCGGACGCCGCGGCGGTGGCGTCACCCGCCTCGGCGACCACCGCAAACCCGTGCTCGTCCAGCGCCTGCCTGGCCACCGCGCGGGTCGCCGCGTCATCGTCGGCGATAAGGACCCGGAAGGGTTTAGGCGATGCCCCTCCTGGCGGCCCCGTCACCGCACTACCCTGGCCTGGGCGCCTTGGCCGGACGAAGACCTGACGCGCAACACGGCCCGGGGGGCCTGAGGGCATTGGTCCAGGCTCACCCGCATGCTCATTAGCCGAGGTCGCCGGTATGACAGTTGGCAGCAGGATGAAGCCGATGCGGGCGTCGTCCACGGAGGCAGCGGGAAGGCCCGGTGCAACCTTTAGGTTGGCTGGTGGATTGCAGGCTGTGCCGGTACATCAATTCGATTGACCCGTTTAGTCCGGTGATGATCCCCTTGCAAGAGCGACATAAATCAGCTGATCGTTACGTCCGGGGGCACGCACAGCCGATCCACCGTCGGCCCCACCGAGGCGTCCGGCCCGACAGCCTGCGGTTGCGTGATTCGTTCCTCGTCGAGTTGGCGTAGAAGGTATTAGCGCACTACGAGACAGTTACTCGCATACCAGGTCGCTGTCGGCCCAGCCGTCATAGGTCATAGACCGACGTGTCCAGCCCTCCGGCCGGTAGCGCGCCTTGGACGGCTTCATCGTTGTTTAGGCTGGGAACGCGCCTCTGGGAAGGAAAAAGGAGGGCTAGAGGGCAAGCCGCCGGAATCGAGCATATCGTTGCTAATTCCCCTAGCAGGCCTGATACCCTAACGGCTCGACATCATCATGATGTTCCCTGACCGAATCGGTCACGCTCCCGCACCAGCGGGTGCGTACCCGCGGGTTCCGCAGCCTCTAGGAGGCAATCGACACCACCACCACCCCGGGGGCTAGCTCGTCTTCCATGTCTTTGCCGCCTGGCCGAGTTCGAACGCGACCTCATCCGCGAACGCACCAGCGCTGGGCTGGCCGCGGCCCGGGCCCGCGGCCGCCACGGTGGCCGGCCGTCGGTGCTGAGCGGGCACAAGCTCCAAGTGGGCCCGGGAGATGTATGGGTCTGGGCAGTACACCGTGGCCGCAATCGCTACGACCCTGGGAGTAAGCCGGGCTTCGATCTACCGACACCTGAACTCGCCCTGACTGCTCGGTTGGTTAGGAGCGCACCCAGTGGCTTGGAGCTGGCTGAAGCTGGAAGAGCGAGCGAACGAGTCGCCTCCTGGAGTGACGCCAAGGAGTGCCGTTTCGGCGGCGGAGACCTTGCTCATCGTTCGCCCCTGGGGGGCTGCTGTCGTGTCGGTCTAGTCCGCGGGTGTGTCGGCGTTTAGAGTGAATTGCGGTTTCCGCAGGAGGAGGTCGACATGGTCGGAGCCCTGCTGCTCGGATTCGTCTGCGGCGTCATCGCCCGGGTGCTGATGCCTGGCGATGTGTTCCGCCACATGAGCGGGCCGGCGTCGTGGGCGGTGTCAGTAGGCTTGGGCCTGGCCGGCGCCCTGGTCGGGTACGTCATCTTCACGCTCGGACTGGGAATCGGCGACACCGACATCTTCGACTGGGGCGGCCTGCTCAGCGCCCTCATCGGCACCTTCATCGTCCTGGGTCTAGCCGGCTATTTCCTGCGCCGCCGCCAGCCCCCGGCGACGCCCCCGCCCACGTCCGGCCTACCAGGGGACGAAGGGCCGCGACCCACCGCGTGAGCCTTCCGGACGCGCCTGGCGCATCCGGAATGTCTGTCGAGTTCGTACCCTGGGCTACTGGCGGCGATCGAGAAGCGCCTGGCGACCGCCATCGCCGTGGCCCTCGCAGCGCCCGACCTCGGACCGGCGCCCGGCCGGCGCACTGATCTGCATCCCGAGCGGCGCCGCCAGGCGTGACCCAGCAGGCGTGACCGCCGTAGGGTGCGGGCAAACGATCTCCTCATATTTCCCACGACTAACGGGATCCTTGACTGCCCCGAAACGGGCAGTATCGTACAAGTTACTCGTCGGAGGAAGGGGCCACCAATGGCCGAGGAGCAAGGGGACCGCGGGGACCGCGACAAGAAGGTCTTCGTCGACCGCATGCAGCTCACCCTGCATACCGGCAACGTCACCGATGCCGAGACCAACGGCGAGGTCTATCTGGTCACCGCGGCCCGGGAGTTCAACGTCAAGCGGGCTGGCATCGACGACCGCCGCAAGGGCGGCCGCGACGTCTACCGGCTCGGCGGCGACGACTCCAACATCCAGAACAAGGAGCGCAACAACCCGGCCGGCATCCCGCTGTGGGTGCTGAACAGCTCGGTCATCGGGTTGCGCTTCCTGCCCCAACCCAACACCCCTCCAGCACCGCCCGACACCTGGAACCTGGCCATGGCCACCTTGCTGGTGACCGGCGACGACGGGCTCACCGACGAGTACGTCCTGGACGACTCGCTGCAGAGGCTGTGGCTGGGCTTCCACACCACCCTGACCGCTGGCCTGCGCTTCAACCAGACCTTCGAGCCCTAGAGCACGCTCGGCGACGCGGCGGCGCTGTCGGGCCATGGCCAGATCGGCCAGCCGCGTGATCGAGGAAGACACGCTCCGGGCCGCGCCGCCGATCGCAGCCCACGGTTTGTCTTCCTCCTGTCTTCCTCGGAGGGTAAGAAGGCCGATACCCTGGGAGGGTACCGGCCTTTTATCGCCTCTGACCTGCGGCTATGGGGTGGGCGTGACAGGTTTCGAACCTGTGGCCTCTGCCGTGTGAAGACTTCGCCCCCCCGCTACTGGCCCCAAGCGCGGCCGGCCTTCACAGCATGACGCCGCAGGTAGACAGGCAAAGCCACAAGAGCTAGCACGTGCGACGCGAGGCTATGCGAGGAAGAGTTGCTGGCAGATTGCTGGCACCCCGGGGCGTACCTCAGTTCCATACATTAAGGGTCTGCGGCTTCTGGCTCGCGAGCTTCGCCTGAATCTCCTCGATCACTGATCCGATCGCCGGCAGCTGGGAGCCTTCCTCGTCCAGTACGGCCTGGAATGCCCTGTAGTACCAACGCTCGTCAAGGCCGGAAGCCACGAGGTTCAGGAGCTGCTCTGCCCCATCCAGGCGCCCCCATAAGAAGTCATGCTCACGGGCGGTGCGGTTGAAGAAGGCGCCAAAGTGGTGGACAGCCGCGCCTTTCAACTCCTTAGGCGGGAGTCGGCCGGGCCGGCCGTCGCGTGGGCTGATCCGGACGATGTCGATCGGGCGGAGCTGGCGGATCTCACTCAGCTCGACGATCGGCAAGATCAGGGTGTCCCACACCGGGAAGCCGAGGAAGCGGACCAGCAGCAGCTGCTGGACTTCCGGCCAACCGCCTGTGACGGCGACGAACAGCTCCCACAGCCGTCCTGGGAACGGCTTGAGCGCCTTGTCCAGGTACGCTCCGAGCCGGTCCAACAGCCCATCCAGTGGAACGCGGTGCTCCTCGGCGAACTGCTGGGGTGAGACCTCGCGGCGTACCGGCTCGGCGAGCTGCTCCTCATCAAACAGCCCGAACGGCTCGGGGCCCACGCCCGCCTGGACCGATGCCGGCGAGACGACCTCCCATAGCTCCTCGAGCCTGGCGTACAGCTCCGCCTTGACCATGTCCAGCTGCTGTCGGCGATCAGGGTCGAGCTGTCCGAGCGGGGGGTCGTCCTGCCGGTAGGCGTCATTGACGCCCTGGATGACAAAGCGGAGGCGGCGGTCGGTGAACGCCAGGTCGAAGGTGCGTAAGAACCGGATGAGCGCATCGGTTACCTCCGCCCGATCGGCAGGGAACCGGTGGGCGATCGTGGCCAACATGACCGCGCGCACGAAGCTGGCCTGCCCTGAGTCGGGGGGATAGGCGTAGGCCCTGGCCACGATGTCGGCGATATCGTTGGCGATGCCCTGAAGCTTCAGGCGGATGTAGGCCGCATAGCCGCTGCCCAGCCGCTGCCTCGCCCGCTCGTTCATGGCGGTCATGACCCGGCCGACGTTGGCCTCGCTCAGCTCTCCGCTTCGCAAATCCTGATCGGTTTCGTGCAGGGCCGCCTCGATCTGCGGGTAGTTGGTCTGGGTCAGGTCGGCGATGTAGGCGACCCGCTCGTTGAACGCCCGGACCCGGACCAGGTCGTCGATGATTGGTTCCTTGCGTGGGATCGAGGACAGTCCGGCCAGGATGGTGTCAGTCCAGCCCGGCGGCCGCGGCGGAGCCGTCTCGGCGGGGGCGGAACCTTGCGGTTCGCTGGATGCCCGGCTGGGGTCCGGTTCGATGTAGACCAGCCAGCGCTTGACCTCACTAGCGGCCGGCTTGCGGGTGATCGCCTCGATGGCGTGCGCGAACGGGAAGTTGTCCAGCACTCCCCCGTCGATGAAGTAGGTATGGCGGGGCCCTTGGCGGGCCAACTGGTAGGCGCGGAAGAACTCACGCTCGATTATGGGAAGGTCCGCTGAGTTTGGCTGGCCGATATCCTGCATGAACCCGGCCAGGCTGACCGGCGGGAACGCGCCCGGGAAGCATGAGGTTGCCCGGGCCGAGAACCCCAACGCGGCATCACTCACACCGCCGGCGAAATGATCCTCGCCCCGCCTGCGATCAAGGGCGAAGCGGACCACGTGGCGATGGGTCAGGTCACTCACCACCAGCGGTTCGCCGCCCAGGCGGCGATTCCCGATCGGAAGATAGCGCCGGTGCCCTCGGGCGTCGGTCATGGTCACAAACAGCTCCAGCGAGCTGTCCGGGGGCAGCAGACCCTCCCGGTCGGCCCGCTCGGGCGCGACCGCGGCTGGGGTGGTATCGGGCGCCATGGCCGACAGCGCCCGATACAGCAGTTGGCACATCCGGTCGCCGCGCAGCGGTGGGCTGACCCGTCCTCGTGCCAGCAGGGCTCGGACCACGAACCAGGCCAGCTTGCCCTTGACCCCAACCGGGTCCAGCAGCCGCGGCCCGGTAAGCAGCTTGCCAATGTCGGCCTCCTCAAACCACAGGTCGCGGAGGCTCTTCTGAGACAGGTCGTGGGCGATCGCTTTGGCGAGGAACACCCCGTTGATCCCGCCGGCCGACGTTCCCGAGATCACGTCCACCACCACGCGGGTTCTGACCCCGTCCTTGGCCGCCAACTCATGCAGAAGCTCCCAGTAGACATGCTCGCTGCACGACGGCTTGAAGGGGTTCGGTTCCTCGTTGAACCTGCTCGAGGCGGCCACCAGCCGATGGAGTTCCCGGGTCACACCATGCATGTAGATCGCTAACGAGACGCCCCCATAGCAGACCAGTGCAATGCGGACCTCCCTGACCGAACCCGAATTCCCGACAGTACGAGACATCCTGGTCTCCCCCATCCGCAAAGTCGGCAAGAACTACGCCGACGCGCTGTGCAGTGCAACCTGGGTCCCAAAGGCTCGGCTGTCAAGGACATCCACGAGACTTGGATCAACCTCGCAACGCGAGAACGAATCCGCCCCTCAACACGACGAATCCACTCCTGACACCAGAGGCCATCCGCTTCTCCTCTCAAACACCACCGCGCCGCTCGTTGACCCAGCAAGCGGAGTGTCCGCGTGTGGTGCAAGCCTGATCAGACGGTCAAGGGCGGCCACCCCTTGCCAGCAGCAGCCTGCTGGCAAACGCCGCTTCAGAGGACTCGGCGGAGGCGTTTGTGCTGGTGGGCGTGACAGGTTTCGAACCTGTGGCCTCTGCCGTGTGAAGGCAGCGCTCTCCCGCTGAGCTACACGCCCTTGGTGGGGGCGAGTCTACGGTTCGGTGTTGAGGGTCGCAACGGTCTGGGACTGGGTCGTTGGGGGTGGGCAGTTCTGCGGATGCGTAGGCGGCGGGGAGTTCCTAGGCTTCCGGGGGCTGCGTGGGCGGCCTGGAGGGGGTTGGGGTGGCGACGCCGGGGCAGTCGAGGGTGCACGGGCATCGGATTGTCAGCCTGCGTGGGGTGCTGGAGCAGCTCGACGGGGATGTTCGGGCGGGGCGGGCGAACGGGCTGCGGGGCATTCCGACGGGGTTCAGTCCGCTCGACTCCTATCTCCATGGTGGGCTTCGGGTTGGTGAGCTGTTCCTGCTGGCTGGGGCGCAGGGGGTTGGCAAGAGCACGTGGGCGTTGCAGCTGGCGCGGCATGTGGCGGCCGGCGGGTATGGCCGGGCGCTGTACGTCTGCTATGAGCACCCTGAGGAGTTCCTGCTCGAGCGGCTGATCGCGATGGAGAGCGCGATGGCCGGCGCCGAGGCGCCGATCAGCACTGGTGATCTGCGCAACCTGCTGGCGAGTGGCGCCGGGTCTGGGGACGAGGGCCGCGGGATCGGGGACCTGCTCGGCAAGGTGGGGCAGGCCGAGCCGGTGCTGCGGCGGCTTGCCGAGTACGAGGAGCGGTTGTTCCTGGTCAAGGCGGGGGCGATGACCACCGTGGAGGCGATCGGGAGCCTGGCAAGGGCCTGTCCGGGGTCGGGGCCGCTGGTGGTGATCGTCGACTACCTCCAGAAGGTGGCGGTCTACCCCGATCCCCTTGGTGAGGAGGAGCAGGTCCGGCGGAGTGTCGAGGGGCTGAAGGAGCTGGCCATGAGCCAGTCGGTGGCGGTGGTGGCCGTGGTCGCCGCCGACGCCGAGGGCGTGAAGGCGCAGCGGATGCGGATCCACCACATGCGGGGCGACACCGCGCTGGCCTACGAGGCGGACGTGGTGCTGATCCTGAACGACAAGCACCGGGCGGTGGCGCGCCACCATGTCGTCTACCAGCCCAACGTGGCCGAGGGCTTCCACAACTGGGTGGTGTTCTCGCTCGAGAAGAACCGCGGTGGGGTCGTCGGGGTCGACTTCGAGCTGCGCAAGCGGTTCGCGCACGCCTGCTTCGACCCGATGGGCGGATTCCTGAGCGAGCAGCTGGTGGACGGCCGGCTGTACCTGACCTGAGCCGATGGGAGCCATCGTCGAGCGGCGGGCACCGGCCGAGGAGGCTACGGCCGACGGGACCGGCGCGGGACCCTGGCTGACCCTGCCGCGATTGTGGCTGGTGGTGGTGCTCGGGGCGATCGGGGTCATGGAGCTGGCCCAGGTGCCCGGCGCGGTCGACCTCGCCTATCACCTCAAGGTCGGCGAGCTGATCGTCGCCGAGCGGTCGGTGCCGCGGACCGACGTGCTCGCCTGGACGACCGCCGGGCGGCCCTGGCTGGACCAGAACTGGGGCGCCCAGCTCGCGCTGTACGGCATCTGGCGGCTGGGTGGGTTCCCGCTGCTCACGGTGGCCAACGCGCTCTGCACGGTGGCCGCCTGGGGGCTCGTGGCCGCGGCCTGCCGGCGGCGGACGGCCAACCTGCGGCTGATCGCGGGGGCGGTGCTCGCCGGGTACGTCGCGGCCGCGGCGGCGTTCTCGGCCCGGCCGCAGATGTTCTCGATGCTGCTGTTCGCCGCCGAGCTGTACCTCCTGGAGGCGGCCAGGACGCGGCCGCGGGTCGCCTTGGCGATCCCTCTGCTCATGCCGTTGTGGGCCAACCTCCATGGCGGCTTCGTCGTCGGGGTGGGGCTGCTGGTGCTCGAGGTCGCGGCGGCTGTCTGGCGACGCGACCGTCCTGGAGCCGTCCGCTACCTGCTGGTCACGGCGGCCAGCCTCGCCGCCCTGCTGGTCAACCCGTGGGGGGTGCGGGTGCTCGGCTATGCGGTCTCGTTCCCGGCCAACCCCACCGTCACCGGGATCGTCGCCGAGTGGGGGCCGGCGACCCTGCGCCAGCCGGCCGGGGCGCTGATCCTGGTGGCGATCGGGGTGCTCGTGGTGGCCCTGGTCCGCTCCCCCTCGCCCGAGCGCGCTCCCGAGCAGCTGCTGCGGATGGCGCTGCTGGCCGGCCTCGCCCTGTGGGCGATCCGGG
>DATENJ010000079.1:0-3503 GCA_035275125.1 Actinomycetes bacterium
AGCCGGGTGGTCGCCGGGCGGGCGGGGGCGCTGTACACCCGCGGCCCGGCCCCCCCGCCGTCTGCTCGGGCCGGCGCCCCCACAGCACCGGAGCGGGCAAGGGGGGCGCCCGCCTCCTCGACCGCCTCCAGGTGCTCGCCGGTGAGGGTCTGGTCGATGGCGCTGAAGAACTCGCCGGCGGTGCGTTTGGCGACGGTGGTGATGAGGCGCTGGCCGACGCCGCCGATCATGCCGCCGACGGTGGTGTCGGCGTCGTAGGAGACGACGGTGGTGTCGTCGTCGCCAGGGGCGAGGTCGACCGAGACGTTGGCCGAGACGGTGCCCGGGGTGCCCGACCCGGTGGCCCGGAGGATGAAGCTGTGGGGGGCGTTGTGGTCGGTGAGGCGGACGTCGCCGGCGTAGGTGCCGCGGACCGAGGCCACGCCGGCGGTGACGGTCATCTGGTAGGCGTCCTCGCCGACCTGCTCGAGGCGCTCGCAGCCGGGGATGGTCCGGACCAGCACGCCCGGGTCCTGGAGGGCGGCGTAGACCGCCTCGACGGGGGCGTGCAGGGTGGCGTTGCCGGCGATCCTCATCGGTCGTCCTTCCGGGCGTGGTGTTCCCGCAGGGCCCACAGCTCCGACGGGGAGATGGGCATGGTGTCGAGAAAGAACCCCTCGGCGTCGGAGATGGCCGCGGCCAGCACCGCCGCCCCCGGGATGGTGCCGGCTTCGCCGGCCCCCTTGATGCCGAGCGGGTTCAGGGGCGACGGCGTCTCCAGGTGGTCGGTCTCGACCTTAGGCACCTCGGAGGCGTACGGCATCAGGAAGTCCATGAACGAGGCGTTCAGCAGCTGGCCGTTCTCGTCGTAGACCATCCGCTCGTACAGGGCCCCGCCGACCCCCTGGGCGACCCCGCCGTGGACCTGGCCCTCGACGATGCGCGGGTTGATCAGCCGCCCGCAGTCATGGACAACGCAGTACCTGAGGATCCGGATCTCGGCCGTCTCCGGGTCGGTCTCGACCACCACCGCGTGAGCCCCGTTGGCGAAGGTCGACCGGACCGGCGAGTACCAGTCGGTCGCCTCGAGGCCCGGCTCGTCGTCCTCGGCCACCGGCGGTTCCTCGACCCCCCGGCCAACCGCGAACTGGGTGGCCAGCCTGGTCTGCACGTCGAAGGCGTAGCGCAGGGGGTTGGCCAGCACGGCCACCGTCTCAAGGGCGAGCTCACGCTCCGGGGCCCCCTTGACCCTGACCGTCCCCTCGGCCAGCTCGAGGTCGTCGGGGTCGGCCTCAAGGGCCTCGGCGGCGATCCGCAGGGCCTTGGCCCGGACCTTGCCGGCGGCGAGGGCGACGGCGTTGCCGCTCATCACCGCCGCCCGGCTGGCGAAGGTCCCGACGGCGTACTTGAAGCGGCGGGTGTCGCCGGTGACCACGGTGACCCGCTCCACCGGGACCCCGAGGGCCTCGGCGGCGACCTGGGCGAAGGCCGTCTCGTGGCCCTGGCCCTGGGTGGTCAGGCCGGTGGCCACCACCACCGCCCCGCTGGTCTCGACCCGCACGTGCGCGCCCTCGTAGGGGCCGACCCCGGTGCCCTCGACATAGCAGGCAAGGCCGATCCCGACCCGCCGCCCGGCCGCCCTTGCCTGCTCGCGGAACGTCTCGAACTCGTCCCAGCCGACCAGCTTCTTCACCTTGTCGAGGGTGGCCGGGTAGTCGCCGGAGTCGTAGACCAACGGCCGCCCGTCCTGGAAGGTCAGGTGGTGGTCATAGGGCATCTCGGAGGGCTGGATGAAGTTGGTCTCGCGGACCTCGGCCCGGTCGCGGCCCAGGTAGGCGGCGATCGCGTCCATGGTCCGCTCCATGGCGAACGCCGCCTGGGGACGGCCGGCGCCCCGGTAGGGGGTGACGATCACCGTGTTGGTGTAGAGCGAGCGGAACTCGGCCCGGTAGGCGCCCGGCTTGTACGGCCCCAGCAGCTGGGTGGCGGTGATGATGGGGACGATGATGCCGTAGGGGGTGTAGGCGCCGTTGTCGTGGAGGAACTCGACGTCGAGGCCGAGCAGGCGGCCGTCGTCGTCGAAGCCGACGCTGACATGGTGTCGCTGGCCGCGCTCGTGGGCCGAGGCGATGAAGTGCTCGCGACGGTCCTCGGTCCACTTGACCTCGCGCCCGAGGCGGATGGCCGCCCACGGGACCAGCACCTCCTCTGGCCAGGGGTGGACGATCTTGACCCCGAAGCCGCCGCCGACGTCGGGGGCGACGACCTCGACCCGGTCCACCGGCACCCCCAGCTTGACCGCGAGGGCGAACCGGACCGAGGTCGAGGTCTGGGTCGAGCTGTAGACCCGCAGCGAGCGGTCGGCGGCGTCCCAGCGGGCGTACACCCCCCGGCCCTCCAGCGGCATCGAGGCCGACCGCTCGATGGTCAGGTCGAGCTCGAGGCGATGGGGGGCGGCGGCCACGGCCGCCCGGGCGTCGCCGTGCTCCTGGACCATCCGGGCGGCGACGTTGTCGGGCACGTCGTCGTGGACGACCCGCTCGGCGGCCACGGCGGCGTCGAGGCCGACCACCGGGGCCAGCGGCTCGTAGGCGACGGCGATCCGCTCGCAGGCGTCCTCGGCCAGGTAGCGGTCGCGGGCCACGACCATGACCACCGGCTCCCCGACGTGCCGGACGACCCCGTTGGCCAGCGGATAGGCGGTCCGGCCGGCGTGCAGCCGGGGGTGCGGGATCAGCAGCGGCAGGGGCTCGGCCATCGGCCCCTCAAGGTCCTCGTAGGTGTAGACGGCCACGAGGCCGTCGACCTCAAGGGCCCGGCTCACGTCGACGTCCAGCACCCGGGCGGCCGCATGCGGGCTGCGCACGAACGCCGCCGCCAGCGCCCCGCCGCCCAGGTCGTCCAGGTAGCGCCCCTCCCCGGCGACCAGCCGGGGGTCCTCGCGCCGGGCGATCGGCTCCCCCATCGTCCGGGTCGTCACCCCGCCTCCCCCTGCTTGAGCAGCTCGGCGGCGCGCAGGACCGAGGCGACGATGTTCTGGTAGCCGGTGCAGCGGCAGAGGTTGCCCCCGATGGCCTGGCGGGCCTGCTCCTCGGTGGGGTCGGGATGGTCGCGCAGGTAGGCGGTGATGGTGGTGACGAACCCGGGGGTGCAGAAGCCGCACTGGAGGCCGTGGCAGTCCTGGAAGGCCTGCTGCACCGGGCCGAGGCCGCCGGTGGCCGACCGGCAGCCCTCCACGGTGGTGATCTCGGCCCCCTCCACCCCGACCGCGAACAGCAGGCACGAGCGCATCGCCCGCCCGTCGACCAGGACCGTGCAGGCCCCGCAGACACCGTGCTCGCAGCCGACGTGGGTGCCGGTCAGCCCGAGGTCGTGGCGCAGGCAGTCCGACAGCAGCCGCCGGGCGGGCACCGCAACGGTGTGCGGCACCCCGTTGACCACCAGGTGGGTCTCGTGCAGAACCTCACCCATGGGGCCACCCTTCTGCTCGTCGTGCCGCGTGGGCGGCGGCCGACCGGGCCGCG
>DATENJ010000080.1:0-4349 GCA_035275125.1 Actinomycetes bacterium
CGTCACCCGGCTGCCCTCCTCCAGCACACCGAGCGCCTCCGCCTCCATGCGCAGCTCGAAGGACGGCAGCCGGCGAGCCTGGCCGACGACGAAGTCGAGGAAGTCCCACTGCGGCATGAAGGCCAGGAACCGGTAGCGGCCGGGGAGCCGGCGGAAGTCGGCCAGGGTGAAGTCGCCGGCGTCGGTGGTGACCCCCAGGACCTGCGCCTCCTGATGCGGGACGCGCAGCAGCTGGTCGGCCAGGCCGAGCTCGTCGAACAGCCGCAGGGTGGAGGGGTGCAGGGTGTCGCCGCGGAAGTCGCGGAGGAAGTCGCCGTGCTTCTCCAGCACCAGGACGTCGACCCCGGAGCGGGCCAGCAGCAGCCCGAGCACGGCCCCGGCCGGGCCGCAGCCCGCGATACAGCAGGTGACCCGGGAAGCAGGCGACGGTTCCATCCCAGCCCATCCTACCGGCTGCCCTCGGCGGGCCTGGTCGGGGGCTGCGCGGTCGCCGCCTACAATGCCGCCAGGATGGACCTGACCGCGCAGCTTGACCTGGGGGACCTGGGCCTGCGCACGCTGTTGCCGGACGACGCCCCGCTGCTGGTCGAGGCGACCCGTCACGAGCAGGGTCGAGCTCTGTGGGGCCCGCGGCCGGCAGGTCCCTATTCCCTGGACGATGCCAACACGGCGCTCCAGCACTGGGATCCCGCCCGAGGGAAGCAGGCCTCCTACGGGGTCCTGGAGGGTGACCGGCTGGTCGCTGCCGTGGGGCTCATGCTCGACAGCCCGCACAGCGCCGAGCTGGCCTACTGGGTACGGCCCGAGCAGCGGCGACGCGGCATCGGCGTGCGCAGCGTGGCCGCCCTGACCGCCTGGGCGCACCAGGGCGGCGGCATCGCGCGGCTGTGGCTGGAGATCGATCCGGACAACACCGGCTCCCTGGAGCTGGCCCGCCGCGCCGGCTACCAGTTGGAACAGCGCCTACCGCGGCACTGCCGCGCCTGGCTTGCCGAAGATCCAGACCGCGACCAGTGGCACGACTGCCTCATCTTCGCGCATCAAGACTCTGCGACCATGACCGTCATGGGTTGAGAAGCACCAGAACAGCTATCACCTCGTGTGCTCGGCAGAGCCGGACGGTCGTCGTAGAGGCGGTGGTGCTGGTTGCGGGCCAGGCCGAGCTGGCCAAGGACGGCGACGATCCAGTCATGCTTGGCCCTGGTGAAATGCCACCGGATCCATCGGCCCACCCGCCATGATCGCCCGCTTCAGGGCGGCATACTGGCGCCGCAGGCGCGGATCGGCACGCAAGGCATCGCGGAAACCGCGCATGGCCGCTACCTCAGGGCTGGAGGCCGGCACCACATGCACGTGGACCCGGTAGTCAGCTGGTCCATGGCGGAAGCTGCCCCACAGCATCGGCCGGCTGCCCGGGAACGCCGCCGGGGACTGGGGTTGGAAGCCGAGCCACGACAGAATTCTTCGACGCAACCAAGGAGCCGCCATGACACCTTCCTACGAGGTCAGACCCATCGGCTACGTCGAGTCGCCCCTCGTCGACCCCAGGAACGCACCGATGCAGGGTACTGAAGGCGCGCCCGACGCATGGCTGGTGTTCAACCCCGACGTGGTGGAAGCCGCCCGCGACCTCGCCGTCGGCGCCGACGTCTTCGTGCTGACCTGGCTGCATCAGGCACGACGCGACGTACTGGCCGTCCATCCGCGCGATGACCCGCGCAACCCCCGAGACCGGGGTGTTCAGCACCCGGTCCCAGGACCGGCCCAATCCGGTCGGGCTGCACCGGGTCCAGATCGCCGCAATCGACGGACTACGAGTGCTGGTGCGGGATCTGGAAGCCGTCGACGGGACACCGATCGTGGATGTGAAGCCCGTCCTCGCCGGCGGGAGGTGACCCGACCAGCAGGCTGGCCGACGTTGTCGCCGGGACCTCAGCGTCGGTACAGCGCGAAGGGGGCGCCCGGGTGGATGCCGGTCCGGCCCTGGATGAGTCCCGCACGTCGGATGATGCCCGACGGTCGCATCCCGAGCCGCTCCATGACCGCCCGCGAGGCACGGTTGTGCACCTCGGTGAACGCCGCCACCGGCAGGTCGGGCCGGTGCTCTGCGGCCCAGGCGAGCGCCGCCCGGCCGAGCTCGGTCGCATAGCCGCGGCCCGTGCGGGCGTCGCGCACCGCCCAGCCGAGCTCGAGCACCGTCTCGCCGTCGAGGTCGAAACGGGTGAAGCCACCGCGCCCGACGAGCGACCCGTCCGATCGGTCGCGCGCCATCCATTTGCCGACCCCGTCGGCCGTCCACCGGGCCGCCATGTCCGTGGCGTATGCCTCCACAGCCGCGCGGGTCCAGGGGCCGGTCCAATAGGCGACGACCGGATCGCTGTACAAGAGGAGCAGGTCGTTGACATCGTCGGGACCGACCGGCGTCAGGACGAGCCGTGGCGTCAGAACCGGGTCCGTCGGCGCCTCGGCCGGGCGCTTCGCGTGCATCCACGTAGTAAACAGCGTCGCGACACCACGCTGGTCGGTAACGACGCCCGCGACTACCCTGCGAGGTCGAGAACGCCCGCCGTAGGATCGGCATCCTGGTCAGGGATGCCACGACTAGGGAGGCGGCGGCGATGCAGCAGGAGGCCCCGCGGCTTCGGTTCGCGACCCAGCGGCTTGCCAGCGGCCCGCAGATCCACTATGGCGAGCAGGGCGACCCCGGCGGAGAGCCGGTCGTGTTCCTGCCCGGCTACACCGACTCGTGGTTCTCCTGGAGCCGGGTCCTGCCCCTGCTGCCCGCTCGCTACCACGCCTACGCCGTCGACCCGCGCGGCCACGGCGACTCCGAACGGCCGGACTGCTGCTATGCGGTGGAGGACTTCGCCGCCGACGTGGTGGCCTTCCTGGACGCTGTCGGGGTCGAGCGGGCCAGCTTGGTCGGCCACTCGGCCAGCTGCCTGGTCGCCCGGCGCGTGGCCGAGGCCCACCCCGACCGGGTCGCCCGGCTGGTGCTGCTCGGCGCGCCGCAGTCGCTGGGCGACAACCAGGAGGAGGTGGAGCTGCAGACGGCGGTGCGGGCCTTGGAGGATCCGGTGCCGGTCCAGTTCGCCCGGGAGCTGCAGGGGGCCGCAGCCCACGTGACCCTGCCGGAGGTGTTCTTCCAGGGGCTGGTCGCCGAGAGCCTCAAGCTGCCAGCCCGTGTCTGGAGGGACACGCTGGAAGGCCTGTTCGCGTTCGACGACAAGGTGGAGCTGTGGCGCATCAACGCGCCGACACTGCTGGTCTGGGGGGAGTGGGACCGGTGGCTGCCCCGGGAGGAGGAGGACCACCTCGGGGCGATCATCTCCGGGGCCAGGCTGGTGGTGTACCCGTCAACGGGTCACAGCCCCAACTGGGAGCGCCCTGAGCAGGTCGCCGCCGACCTGGACGCCTTCATGCGCGAGACCTAAGTCGTCTAGCTCGGTTCGAGGCCGGCGCTGGTGAGCATCCGGCGCAGGTCGACGATCATCTGCCGGTCGAGGTCCTTGTCGTCCGGCGGCCGGAAGACCTCGGTCTCGCCGCCGAGCTCGACCTTGATCTTGCCGTTGGGCTCGTGGGTTGTCGTTCCGACGGCCTCCAGCAGCGACAGCACCTGGCGCCACTCGACGTTGCCGCTCAACGGGTGGCTGAAGATCTTCTCGACCGTGACGCGATGGTGGTGGTTGAGGTCCGCGGCCATAAGGAGTCCTCCCCAAGGTTTGCGTCGTCACAGGCTACCCGCATGGGCGAGGCAGAGTTCGGTCGCCGGGCCGCGACTGGCCAGTCGCGCTGGCCACCGGCAGATGCGAGCGCCGGCCGACGTCAACCATGCTCGATGTCGCCCGACTGGGACCTTACTGAGGAGGACCCATGGACTTCTCCGCGACCCTCGACGATCTCCAGCAACGTGCCGCCCGTACCAAGGCGGCGGCCCAGGCGGCTGTGTCGGAGTCCCGTGAGCAGCTGCGCCAGCGTATCGACCAGGCCAGGGTGGACCTGAACCTTGGCGCCAAGGACGCCCGGCAGCAGGTCGATGAGGCCGCGGCCAGTACCCGCAGCAAGTGGGCCCAGCTCAAGGCCGACGCCGCCGTCAAGCTGGACGAGTTCGAAGCGACGATGGACAGGCGGGCCGACCAGCGGGATGCCAAGGATGCCGCCCGCCAGGCAGATGGGGCGGAAGCTGACGCCGCCGACGCGATCGAGTTCGCCGCCTGGACGGTCGACCACGCGCGGCTGGCCGTGCTCGACGCCATCGACGCCCGGGTCTACGCCGACGAACTCACCGGCAAGCGGCGAGGTAGCATCGGTCCCGCCGTCGCAGCCATGGCCTGGTCTTCGTCCATCCC
>DATENJ010000081.1:0-6850 GCA_035275125.1 Actinomycetes bacterium
CGCCGCGGAGTCCCAACCCCCACCCGTTCCGGCCCCCCCGCAGCCGCGGGTCGCTGGAGCCTCGTGCCGGTCGCACTTGAACCCCAGGCCCCGGCGCAAGAGTTCCGGGTCGCGGCAGAACCTCAGGCCCCAGCCCGGACCTCGGCCCAGGCCTCGGCCCAAGGGTCCCCGGGCGCACCGGAACCTCGGACCTCGGCCCAAGGACCCCCGGGCGCGCCGGAACCCCGGACCTCGGCCCAAGGGCCCCCGGTTCGGGAGGGTAGCCAAACTGCGGAGGGTGGGCCCTCGGTTGTCCACAGCCCCACTACTCACCCCACCGCTCACCCCGCGGCGGCCGACCCGACCCGGCGGCTGCATGCGGTGGCCGAGCAGTTGCTGGACCGGCACGGGATCCTGACCAGGGGGGCGGTGGTGGCCGAGCGCATCCCCGGCGGGTTCGCGGGGGTGTACCCGGTGCTGAAGGCGATGGAGGACGCCGGGCGCTGCCGCCGCGGCTACTTCGTGGACGGGCTGGGCGGAGCCCAGTTCGCCATGCCGGGGGCCGTCGACCGGCTGCGGGCCCTGACCGACCCGCCGTCGTCGCCCCAGACCCAGGTCCTGGCCGCGGCCGACCCGGCCAACCCCTACGGAGCCGCCCTGGCCTGGCCCGAGCGGACCGCCTCTGGCAGCACGGGGGAGCGCCCCGGTCACCGTCCCGGCCGCAAGGCCGGGGCCGTGGTGATCCTGGTCGACGGCGACCTGGTCCTGTACGTGGAGCGGGGCGGCCGGACCCTGCTCACCTTCACCGACCACCCCGACCGCCTGGCCAGGGCGGCCGACGCCCTCGCCCTGGCGGCCCGCGACGGAGCCCTCGGCCGGCTGGCGGTCGAGAAGGCCGACGGCGAGACCGTGTTCGACAGCCCCCTGGCCAGGGCCCTCACCGAAGCCGGGTTCCGCCCGACCGCCCGCGGTCTCCGCCTCCGGAGGTAGGGCCCGATGCCCGAGGGGGACACGGTCTTCCTGGCGGCCACCCGCATGCACACCGCCCTGGCCGGCCAGCGGCTGGTCGCCACCGACTTCCGCGTCCCCCGGTTCGCCACCGCCGACCTCAGCGGCCAGGTCGTGCGGGAGGTTGCCGCCCGCGGCAAGCACCTGCTGTTGCGCACCGACGCCGGCACCACCCTCCACACCCACTTCAAGATGGAGGGCACCTGGCACCTGTACCGGCCCAAGGAGCGCTGGCGCGGCCCCGACTTCCAGGTCCGGGCCGTGCTCCGCACCGACCCGTGGGTCGCGGTCGGGTTCCGCCTCGCGATCTGCGAGCTGCTCCCCACCTCGGGCGAGCACGAGGTCGTGGGCCACCTCGGCCCCGACGTGCTCGGCCCCGACTGGGACCCGGCCGAGGCCCTCCGCCGTCTCCGCGCCGACCCCACCCGGGCCGTCGGCACCGCCCTGCTCGACCAGCGGGCCATCGCCGGGCCCGGCAACGTCTACAAGTCCGAGGTCTGCTTCCTCCGCGGCGTCGACCCCTGGACCCCGGTCGGCGAGGTCGCGGACCTGGAAGGCATGCTCGACCTCCTGAAGCGCCTGATGGAGGCCAACCGCACCACCGGCAACCAGGTCACCACCGGCGACACCCGCCCCGGCCGCACCCACTGGGTCGCCACCCGCTCCGGCAAGCCCTGCCGCCGCTGCGGCACCCCCATCCGCAAAGCCGACCAGCCCAGCTACGACGGCGAACGGGTCACCTACTGGTGCCCCACCTGCCAACCGGGGCCGGGACCGGGTCGGGTCAACAGATGAGCGGTCGGTCCGTCAGATCCGGGTGAACGAGCGGACGGCCATGCGGGGGCCGCGGCGGTCGGGGTAGCGGCCGGAGCGGGTGAGGAGGCGCAGGACCCTGCCGCGGTGGCCGGGCCAGGCGGCGAGGAGCTCGAGCATCTGTTCGTCGGTGCCCCGGCGCTCGCCGGTAAGGGCGTGGCTGACCAGGTGGGGGAGGTGGAAGTCGCCCACCGAGACGGCGTCGGCGTCGCCCAGGGCCACGATCGCGACCTCGGCCGAGGTCCAGGGACCGACGCCGGGGAGGGCCTGGAGGCGGCGGTGGGCGTCGGCGGCGGGCATGGTGACGGTCTCCTCGACCCGGCGGGCGCGGCTGGCCGCCATCAGGATCGTCGCCGTGCGCTTGCGTTCCACACCGAGCGGGTGGAACGCCCAGTAGGGGGTGATGGCGAGGGCCTCGGGAGACGGCTGCAGGCGCAGAGGCACCGGGCCGGGGGCCGGTTCGCCCAGGGCGCGGACGATGGCGGCGAAGGCATTGTGGGCCTCACGACCGGTGACCTTCTGCTCAAGGATCGAGGGCAGCAGCGCCTCGAACACTGCCCGGGACCGTGGGATGCGCAGGCCCGGGTAGTGGTGGTGGAGCTCGCCGACCAGCCCGGTGGGGGAGAACCCCTCCAGGGAGTCGCGAGCCCCCAGCAACTCAGGCGCCGCCTCGAGACACCACCCAGCCCCCGGCCCCCAGGCCGCGACCCGGATCCCGTTCCCTTCCGGCGTGTAGCAGGCCGTGGCCGGGCCCTCCGGGGTCCTGGTCGCCCTCCACCAGCTCCCGCCCCGGTCGACCAGATTGGTCGGGTCGCCCGGCCCGCGCCGCAACGGCCCAAGGGTCAGCCGCAGGTCGACCGGCAGGCGCGGTCGGACAACGGTCTCAAGCGGAAGATGCGCGGCGGTCATCGCCCGGATCTTGGCACGCCCAGCCGACAACGACGAGCCCAATTGTGGCCCGACCCCTTGGCCCACCCCGTTCGCGAGCCCCAGGACGCGGGCTGTGGAAAACCGAGGACCCGCCCTCCGCGGTTTGGCTACCCTCCCGAACCGGGGGCCCACGCGCCGGAACACGAGCGGGACGGCGTGGGGGGGACGCCATGGGGGGACCCGGGCCCGGTCGGGGGTCCGGGCCCGGGTCGGGGGGATGCATTAGCGGGCGTGGCGGGAGGGCGGGGGAACGGCGGTGTGATCGGTGGTGCGGTATTCGGCGGCGGCGGCCTGGAGGCGGCTGGCGGCGCCGGTGAGGTCGTCGGCGAGGACGCCGAGCTCGGTGGCCCAGCGGGTCCACATGGTGTGGAACCGGTCGAACAGGGCGGCGTCGCCCAGTGCGGCTCCGCCGAGGGCGACGGTTGGGAGCAGGCCGCCGACGACCGAACGGACCTGGTCGGCGCTGGCCTGGAGCCGTCCGGCGGCTCGTTCCAGCTCGCTCGGGATCACCAGTAGCTCGGCCATCCATCTCACCCCTTCGCCAACTCGCCTAAGCTGGCGTAGACAGTAACTTATGGAGGCAAACGAAAGCAAATGAATGATAACGAGCCGCTAACGACCTCGGAAGCACACCCTGGTCGGCGCGAAGATCCCCTGTTCGGGGTGGATGCCCGAGTAGAATCGGCGATGGCTGCCGGCCGGGTGGGGCTGCCGGCCGTCACGGCCGCTTTCCCGTCGCTCGGAGGTCCCGCCATGCCAGGTCGCTTTGGTCGTGTGCTCACCGCCATGGCCACCCCCTTCAGCCCCGACGGCGACCTGGACGTCGACGGCGCCCAACGCCTGGCCCGCCGCCTCCTCGACAGCGGCACCGACACCCTGGTCGTGGCCGGCACCACCGGCGAGTCGCCCACCCTGACCGCCGACGAGAAGGCCCGCCTGTGGGCGGCGGTCGTCGAGGTCGCCGGCGGCGACCGGGTGATGGCCGGTACCTCGACCTACTCCACCGCCGAATCGGTCGAGCTCACCTCGCTGGCCGAGAAGGCCGGGGCCGGGTCGCTGCTGCTGGTCACGCCCTACTACAACAAGCCGCCCCAGTCCGGCCTTGTCGCTCACTTCTCGGCCATCGCCAGCTCCACCGGCCTGCCCTGCATGCTCTACAACATCCCCGGGCGGACCGCCTGCACCATCGAGGTGCCGACCATGGTCGGGCTGTTCGAGCGGCTGGACAACGTGGTCGCGGTCAAGGACGCGGTCGGCGACATGGCCGCGGCCAGCCGCCTGCGGCGCGAGACCGGCGGCCAGCTGGAGCAGTACTCGGGCGACGACAAGAACCTCCTGCCGCTGCTCGCCGTCGGCGGGGTCGGCGTGGTCAGTGTGGCCGCCCACCTTGTCGGGCCGGCCCTCCAGGAGCTGGTGCGGGCCTACGAGGGCGGCGACACCGCCACCGCCCTGCGGCTGCACCTGGAGAACCTGGAGCTGTTCGAGGGCCTGTTCGCCACCTCCAGCCCGATTCTGCTCAAGGCGTGCATGAACCTGCTCGGCCTGCCCGCCGGGCCGCTGCGCCCGCCGCTGGTCGACGCCACGCCCGACCAGGTCGAGTTCGCCCGCGGCCTGCTGGCCGGGGTTGGACTCGGGGAGGCCCCGGCAGATCGGGCTGCCCGTGACTGAGGTCGGCCAGGACCTGCCCCCGGCGGCACCCGGGGTGACCCGGGTCGCGTTCCTGGGCGGGCTGGGGGAGATCGGGCGCAACTGCGCGGTCGTCGAGGTCGACGGGGCCCGGCTGCTGGTCGACTGCGGGCTGGCCTTCCCCGACGCCGACCAGCCGGGCGTCGACATCATCCTGCCCGACTTCGCCTGGCTGGCCGAGGAGCCGGAGCGGGTCGTCGGGGTGGTCCTGACCCACGCCCACGAGGACCACATGGGAGCGCTGCCCTACTTCCTGCGCGACTTCGACGTGCCCGTCTACGGGACCAGGCTGTCGCTGGCCATGCTGGCCGCCAAGCTCGAGGAGCACCAGCTCAGCCCGTCACTGGTCGAGGTCGCGGCCGGCCAGCGGACCAACCTGGGCCCGTTCGACCTCGAGTTCTACGCCGTGTCGCACTCGATCCCTGACGGCATGGCGGTGGCCCTGCGCACCCCCGGCGGCACGATCGTGCACACCGGCGACTTCAAGATGGACCTGACCCCGATCGACGGCCGCCCGACCGATCTGGGGGGACTGGCCCGGCTGGCCTCGGAGGGCATCGACCTCCTCCTGTCGGACTCCACCAACGCCGACCAGTCGGGCTTCATCGTCTCCGAGGTCGAGGTCGGCCGGGCCCTCGAGGACATCTTCGAGGCGGCCCGGCGGCGCATCGTGGTCGCCTGCTTCGCCAGCCACGTCCACCGGGTCCAGCAAATCCTCGACACCGCGGCCCGCCTCGGCCGCAAGGTCGCCCTGGTCGGGCGGAGCATGATCCGCAACATGCGGGTCGCCTCCGACCTCGGCTACCTGCGCATCCCGGCCGGCCTGCTGATCCCCATGGAGGACCTCAGCTCCACCGACCCGGCCCGCACGGTGGTGCTCTCCACCGGCTCGCAGGGCGAGCCGTTCTCGGCACTGACCCTGATGGCCGGCCGCGACCACAAGTGGGTCCGGATCGAGCCTGGCGACACCGTGGTGCTGTCATCCTCGCTGATCCCCGGCAACGAGGCCGCCGTCTACCGGACCATCAACGACCTGGCCCGGCTCGGCGCCGACGTCTACCACAAGGGCAACGCCCGGGTGCACGTCTCGGGGCACGCCGCCCAGGGCGAGCTGACCCTGCTGCTGTCCACCCTGCGGCCTGGCAACTTCGTGCCTGTCCACGGCGAGTACCGGCACCTGGCCCAGCACGCCCGGCTGGCCGCCTCGACCGGCGTGCCGCGCGAGCGCATTCTCATCTGCGAGGACGGCGACGTGATCGAGCTGGCCGGCGGCAAGGCCAGCCGGGCCGGGCAGGTCCGGACCGGCATGGTGATGGTCGACGGGCTCGGCATCGGCGACGTCGGCGACGCCGTCCTGCGCGACCGGCGCAAGCTCGGCGGCGAGGGGTTCGTGCACGTGGTGGTCACCGTCGAGTCCCAGACCGGCAAGGTCCTGGCCGGCCCGGACATCGTCACCCGCGGCTTCGTCTACGAGCCCGAGTCCGGCGACCTGATCGAGGAGGCCAAGGCCCGGGTGCTCGACGCCCTCGAGCGCACCGCCGCCGACGGCGTCAACGACCCCATGATCCTCAAGCAGCACATGCGCTCGGCCGCATCGGCCCTGTTCAAGGAGCGCACCCAGCGCCGCCCGGTGATCATCCCGACGGTGATGGAGGTCTAGGGATGGCCAAGGCACGAACCCGCCGACCGCAGACCCGGCGGCCCGCGCCCGCCAGGGGCCGGCGGCCGGCGGCCAAGAGCACCACCCGTACCCAGCGGGTCGGGCAGAGCTCCCGCAAGGCCCTCTCGCCCCACAAGGGAGACATCCAGGGAGTCTTCCTGGCCCTGTTCGCCGTGGTCCTGGCCCTTGGGATCTGGCTGGAGGACGGGGGCCGGCTCGGAGGGTTCTTCGCCCTGCTGTTCCGCGGGCTGTTCGGCTACGGCGCCTACGCGGTGCCGCTGCTGGTCGGTGGGCTGGCCCTTGCGCTGTTCTGGCGGCCAGCGGCCAAGGACGACATGGTCGCCGGCCGGGTCACCATCGGGCTGCTGGCCGTGCTCGTCGGCGGGCTCGGCCTGCTCCACCTGGCCAGGGGCGCCCCACCGGCCAGCTCGGCTCCGGCCGTCCTCCAGGAGTCGGGCGGCCTGGTCGGGGCGATCATCGCCGCCCCCCTGGCCCGGCTGCTGTCCACCTGGGGAGCGGCCACCCTGTTCGCCGGGGTGCTGTTCCTCGGCACGCTGATCAGCACCAGGACCTCGGTGGCGGCCGTCGGCCGGGGGATCGCCTCCATGGGCCGGCTCGCCGGCTCCGCCCTGACCGCCCCGCCACAGCCCCCGCCGCCTCCGCCGGCCCCGCCGGAGGTGGTGGAGCCGGTCGACTCCGGCGAGGCCCCGCCAAAGCGCCGCGGCCGCAGGAAGGCCGAGCCGCCCCCCGAGCCCGACCCCGACGACACCATCG
>DATENJ010000082.1:0-14072 GCA_035275125.1 Actinomycetes bacterium
CGGCGGGTGACCGGCGTGCTGCCCGACCGCCGGCGCACCCCCGACCGGCCGCCGATGCCGGCCCTGACCGACGCCGAGTGCTCGCTCATCGACCACTACCTGGCCGTGGTCGACCTGGCGGCCCGCATCAACCCGGCCCGCAGCGGCGGCCACACCTACAGCTGCCTGCGGGCCGCCCAGTCGCTGGCCACCGAGGCCAGGGACCTGCTGGCCGCCCTGGAGCTGATGTGGGCCCGGGGTGAGCGCGAGATCCACGTCCCCACCCTCACCCAGGCCCTCCGGGCCCTCGACGGGGAACGTCGCGCCGCCAGGGTCACCATCCCGTCCTGACGCAGCTAGCGGCGCAGCCGCACGGTCAAGGTGCCGGTGCCGTCGCCCAGCTCGACCAGCGTCACCTCCCCACCGGCCCCCTGGTAACGGCCGGTGCCGCCGGTGACGGCCAGCTCCTTGGTCGGCGCGGCGCTGGTGAGCCCCTGGAAGGCGATCTGCCCGCCCGGCAGGCGCATGGTGCCGGTGCAGTGGATCAGGCCCTCGGTGGCGTCCACGATCGGGCAGGTGCCGCCCTCGTCGCCGACCTGCTTGCCGCGCGACGACAGCAGGTCGTGGAAGATCACGTAGTCCCCGAGGCTCGGCCCGCCGTCGTGGTCGACGTCGATCAGCTTGAAGGGGCTGAACTGCACGTCGAAGTGGAGCGTCCTGGCCTTGTCGGGCGTGGCCGCCGGGGTGGCGCCGGCGATGGCGACACCGCCGAGCAGGAGCAGCACGGCCAGGGCCGTGCCTGTCAGGGTGATCCGTCGCATGCGTACTCCTTGGCGATGGTTCGGGGGGGTCGCTGCAGCTTGGCCCGGGATGCCAGGCTGCGCAAGCCGTAACGATGCCGGGACGGAGGGCGCGAATGCTGCCGCTGGGACCCCCGGCCATGGGAGGCGGTGTTGCGATGGACCTCACCAGCTACAAGGCCCTCAGCTTCGACTGCTATGGCACCCTGATCGACTGGGAGGCCGGGATCGCCGACGTGCTCGTCCCCTGGGCGCGCGAGGTCGGCCTCGACCTCGACGACCAGCGGCTGCTGGCCGCCTACGCCGGCAACGAGGCCCAGGTCGAGCACGACCACCCCTCGGCGCCGTACCCCGAGGTGCTGGCCACGGCGTTCCGCCGCACCGGGGAGACGCTGGGCCGGCCGGTCGACGACGCCTGGGCGAGGCGCCTGGGGGACTCGGTGCCCGACTGGCCGGCCTTCCCCGACTCCGCCGCCGCCCTGGCCTCGCTGGCCACGCACTATCGGCTGCTGATCGTCTCCAACGTCCACCGCGCCGGCTTCGCCGGCAGCAACCGGCACCTGCGGGGGCGGTTCGCGGCCGTGCTCACCGCCGAGGACGTCGGCGCCTACAAGCCGGCCGGCAACCACTTCCGGGCCCTGCTCGGCACCCTTGACGACCTCGGGATCGCCCGGAGCGAGCTCCTGCACGTCGCCCAGAGCCTGTTCCACGACCATGTGCCGGCCCGGAAGGCCGGGCTGGCGTTGGTGTGGATCAACCGGCGCCACGACCGCCCCGGCTGGGGCGCCACCCCCGAACCGTCCGAGGCCTGGAGCTACGACCTCGAGCTCCGGTCGCTGGCCGAGCTGGCGGCCGCCGCCGACGCCGCCTTCGCCGGACGCGCCGACCCCCCTGGACCTGGAAGGCCGGCATGAGGCGACGATCGTGGCGGTGACCCTGGCCGCCCGGCCGGCCACCGCCCGCTGGCCGGCCGTGCTGGCCTGGGCGGTGGCCGGGTTCACGGTGGCCATCCTGGTCCCGGCGTACCGGCTAATGTCGCTGGTGTGGTTCGAAGGCTCGTCCGAGGCGGCGCCCTCGGTCGCCGCCGTCGTGCCCGTGTCCCTGGCCGTGGTGAGCGCGGTCGCCGTGGGCGCGCTGGTGGCCAGCCGCCGGCCCAGCCACCCGGTCGGCTGGCTGCTCCTCGGGGTCGGCCTCGCGATCGCCACCAACGTGCTGATCGAGCCCTACGTGAAGTACGGGCTCATCGTCCGGCCCGGGTCGCTCCCGGGTGCCCGCTCCCTGATCCCGCTCGTGTACTCGATCTGGTTCGTCGGGCTGGCCTGCGCCGGGTTCGTGCTCCTGCTGACCCCCACCGGGTCGCTGCCCTCGCCCCGCTGGCGCTGGTGGGCCAGGGTCACCGCGGCCGCGCCGGTGCTGACCGTGCTCGGGTTCGCCGTCCAGCCCGACCCGATCGGGCCGGACTACCTCGGCAACCCCCTGGCCGTTCCCGCCCTGGCCCCCCGGCTGCTGGTCGCCGCCTTGGCCGGGGTCGTCGTGACCGTCGCCGGCGTGGTGGTCGGGGCCGGGTCGCTCGTGCTGCGGTTCCGCCGCGCCCACGGGACCGACCGCCTGCAGCTGCGCTGGCTGCTCCTGGCCGCGGCCTGCGCGCCGGCGCTCCTGCTGGTCGCCCTCGTCGGCGGGATCCTGGGCCGAGACCCGCTCGTCCTGGTGTCCCTGACGCTCTGCATGGCCCTGCTCCCGCTGGCCACCGGGGCGGCGATCCTGCGCTACCGGCTGTACGACCTTGACCGGATCATCAGTCGCACCCTGGCCTACGGGCTCCTCACGGTGCTGCTCGGCCTTGGCTACGCCGCCGTGGTCCTCGGCCTTGGCCGGCTGCTGCCCGAAGGCTCCAGCCTGGTCGTGGCCGCCGCCACCCTCGCCGTGGCGGCGGTGTTCCAGCCGTTGCGTCGCCGCCTCCAGGCGGTGGTGGACCGGCGGTTCAACCGCCGCCGCCACGACGCCGCCCGGCTGATCGATGGGTTCGGGGTCCGGCTCCGCGACCAGGTCGACCTGGACGGCCTGACCGGCGAGCTGCTGGCGGTGGTCGACCAGACGATGCAACCAACCCAGGCGTCGCTGTGGCTCCGCCCACAAGCACCTTCCAGCAGGGCCGGGCCGGTTGAACTCCTACCGTAACGCCGCCGAGGCGCAGGCGGGCCACACCGACCGGTGGGCGCCTTGGCTGGCGTGGCTGCTGTGGACGCTGACCCTGTCGGGGCTGGCCGCCGCCCTCTGGCTCGACAACCTGCTGCGCCGAGCGGGACGCCCGGAGCTGACGATCCGCCCCCACGAGCTGCTCTACCTGGCGGCGGTGGTCGGGATGGCGACGGTGGGGGCGGTCCTGGCCGGCCGCCGGCCGCGTCACCCCGTTGGCTGGCTGATGCTGGCCCTTGCGCTGTCGGTGACCGTGGACGGGGTCACCGACAGCTACGCCCGGTACGGGCTCCTGGCCAGCCCGGGGGCGGTCCCGGCCGTCGGCCAGGTTCGCGTGCTGGGGGACACCTTCGCCTTCTGGCCGGCCTGCATCGGGTTCATCCTGCTGCTCACGCCGACCGGCTCGCTGCCGTCGGCCCGCTGGCGGTGGTGGGCCGGGATCGCCCTCGTCGCGCCACTCCTGTGGAAGGCCGCGACCGTCCTCGGGATCGAGACGGCGGACTTCCCGCCCTTCTACTCGTTCCGGAGCCCGTACTTCGTCCCCGCCCTGGCGGCACCGGCGATGGCCGTCGCGCTGCCCGTGCTCGCGATTACGCTGCTCAGCGTGGTGGTGGGCGGCGCCTCGCTGGTCGTCCGCTTCCGCCGGGCCAGAGGCGAGGAACGCCAGCAGCTGCGCTGGGTGGCGTCCGCGGCGGTGGTGGCGGCGGCCGGTATCCCGGTCGCCGTGGCGGGCATCTCCATCGAGAGTGCCGCCGTGGTCGGCGTGGCCGTGCTCGGCTCGGCGGCGGTCCTGTTCCTGGCCATCGCCGCCGCGATCCTGCGCTACCGGCTGTACGACCTTGACCGGATCATCAGTCGCACTCTCGCCTACGGGCTGCTGACGGTCCTGCTCGGGCTGGGCTACGCGGGCGTGGTGCTCGGCCTGGGCCGGCTGCCGGGCCGCGAGTCCAGCCTCGTGGTGGCCGCCGCCACCCTGGCCGTGGCCGCGGTGTTCCAGCCCGCCCGGCGGCGGGTCCAGGCGGTGGTGGACCGGCGCTTCAACCGGCGCCGCTACGACGCCGCCCGCACCGTCGAGGGGTTCGCGACCCGCCTGCGCGACCAGGTCGACCTGGACGCCCTGCACGACGAGCTGCTGGCCGTGGTCGACCAGACCATGCAGCCCACCCGGGCCTCGCTGTGGCTACGGCCCCACGCACGTCACACGGCCGGGTGATCCACGGGTGCTGTGGTGGTCAGAGGGTGAGGGCGCACCAGACGACCTTGCCGCCGTGGGGGTGGCGGTTGACCCCCCAGGCGCGGGCGAAATGCTCAACCAGCCACAGCCCACGCCCACCCTCGGCTTCCGGATCGGGGACGGTGACCGGGAGCAGCGGCCGTGGGCTGTCGTCGCGCACCGCCAGATGCAGCAGCTCGCCGCGCAGCTCCAGGCGTAACCGCAGGTCGGTGCGGGCGGTGGCCGCCGCGGTCAGGGTCGGGGCCAGCACCAGCTCGTCGCGCAGGTACGGAGGTCGGGCCACGGCCGCGTCCAGGGCCTCCTCGAGGCTGGCGTACAGCTGCAGGAAGTGCGGCACCGTGAGCAGGCCGAGGGTCTCGGCCACCTGGGGCTGGGCGCAACAGAGCAGGAAGCTGGAGGCCGGCCAGCGGCTGGCCGGGTGGTTGACCACGGTGGCGAAGACGGTGGCGCAGACCGGAGCGGGTCCGGCGGCAACGCCGCCAGGGTCAGCGGGTCGGGCCGCTGGCCTGCAGCGACGATCCCCCACGCCGGTACCTCGCGAGCCTCCACTGTCCGTAACGCTTCCGAGACGGAGGCCGGCCACACTGGCCCGTGATCTCTAAGGCTGGAGGGTGGCGGGAACCGGTGAGGGCTGCGCAGCGAGGACCATGGCGGTGACGGCTGTGGCCCGGAAGCCTTGGTCGCGCGGGCGGCGTACCTGGCTGGCGTGGGTGCTGTGGGCCCTGGCGATCGGTGGCCTGGTCGTGACCGTCTGGTTGGACCGGTTGCTCCGACAGACGGGCCGGACGGAGCTGGTCGTCCTGGTCCCCTCGGCCATCGCTCCCGTGCTTGGGACCGTGAGCACGGCGACGGTCGGGGCGCTGGTGGCCGGGCGCCGCCCTGGGCATCCGGTGGGCTGGCTGCTGCTGGCCTTCGGCCTGTCGCTGAGCGCGGCCGGAGTGACCACGGCCTACACCAACTACGGGGTGGCCCACGCCGGCGCCCCCGCCGCCGGCGTGGTCGCGCTGTACGTGCCGGCCACCATCGTCACGGCGGTCGCCTGCAACGCGTTCGTCCTGCTGCTGACCCCGACCGGGTCGTTGCCGTCGCCCCGCTGGCGGTGGTTGGCGTGGGTGACCGCGGCCACACCGGTCACCCTGCTGCTGGTCGTGACCGTGCTCGCCAGGTCCGCCGACCGGCCTGCCAAGGCGGTCGACAGCCCGCTCGACCTCGGCGCCCTCGACGGTGGGCTGCTGGCCGCCTACCTGGCGGCGTTCGCCGTCGCCATCACCACCACGCTGATGGCGACGGCCTCGCTGGTCGTCCGCTTCCGTCGCGCCCGGGGCGTCGAACGCCAGCAGCTGCGCTGGGTGGCGCTGGGCACCGTCCTGGTCGCCCTGCTGGCCGTCGTCCACCTGACCGCGTTGGCGCTCGGCGCCTATGCCCTGGCGCCGCTGGCGGGCGGGCTCAACCCGGCGATCCTGTCGGCGGCCATCGGCGCCGCCATCCTGCGCTACCGGCTGTACGACCTGGACCGGATCGTCAGCCGCACCCTCGCCTACGGGCTGCTGACCCTGCTGCTCGCCGGTGGCTATGCGGTGGTGGCGCTGGGGCTGGGCCAGTTGCTCGGTCAGGACTCCAGCCTGGCCGTGGCCGGCGCGACGCTGGCTGTGGCCGGCGCCTTCCAACCGCTCCGCCGCCGGATCCAGGCCGCCGTGGACCGGCGATTCAACCGTCGCCGCCATGACGCCGCCAGGACCATCGCGGCGTTCAGCACCCGCCTCCGCGACCAGGTCGACCTGGACGGCCTGACCGCCGAGCTGCTGGGGGTCGTCGACCAGACCATGCAGCCGACCCGGGCCTCGCTCTGGCTCCGGCCACAAGCGCCGTCCAACACACTGCCGCGGCAACCCACCGCCCGTCGCCCGTAACCGTGGCGGAGGCGTTCAGCCCGCCGAGAGCCGAGCGATATGGGAAGCGGGTCTCACCGACCAGCGCTATGAGCGATACCGAGGTCACCGCGACAGATACCTTGGTCGACCCCGGCCCCGGAAGCGGCGACGCATGCCGCGCCGGGCCATCCCGATGGCCGATCCGCTGCCACCGCTCCGGTCGCTAGCGTCAGGGATGCGCAATGCCATTAGCATGGAACGGCGACTCGGATGGAGTTGGTGGGCGTGATCGAGCAGGGTGTGCCGCAACAGGCTCCCGCGACATCGCCGGTGCGGCAGGCGCGGATCGCGGGGCTGTGCTACCTCGTCGTGATCGCCGGCGGGCTCTTCGCCGAAGGGTTCGTGCGGGCATCCCTGGTCGTGCCGGGCGACGCCGCCGCCACGGCGCAGGCGATCGCGGCCAACGAGACGCTGTGGCGTTGGGGGCTGGCGGTTCACCTGGTCTACCTCCTCCCCGCCATCGTGACGAACGTGATCGTCTGCAGCCTGTTCAAGGCCGTTGAGCCAAGGCTTGCGCGCCTGGGGCTGGTGTTCGCCCTCGCCGGCGTGACGATCGAAGCGGCGAGTTTGGTCTACCTCTACGTGCCGCTGGCGATGCTCCAGGACAGCCGCGCGCTCGCCGCGCTTGGCGAGGGGCAGCGGCAGGCAGTGTCCTACCTCGCGATCGGCGTGTTCGACACCGGCTTCGGCTTCGCCCTGCTGTTCTTCGCGGGCTTCTGCGTGCTCCTCGGCGGGCTGATCTGGCGCTCACGGCTGGTGCCGCGCGTCATCGGCGCGCTCATGATCGGGGCGGGCGGCTGCTACCTCGTGAACACTCTGGCGTTGCTCCTCTGGCCGGCGCTGTCGAACCTGCTCGTCCCGTGGATCCTGCTGCCGATCCTGCCGGCCGAGCTCTCCCTGGCGCTGTGGCTGGCGGTGAAGGGCGTGACGGCGGAGGCGCCGAAACCTGGCTGACGGGTTCTATCGTGCCGCTGCGTTCCCAGTACGAGCCGCTCATCCAGCCGGCCGGCCGTCGCCCTCAGCCGGCGACGGGGGTGGGCAGGGTGACCATGGTGCCGGTGGCGGCGGCGGTGCGGACGGCCTCGATCGTGGCGGCCTGGTTGATGGCGTCGGCGCGGCCAAACGTGGGTGGGGTCCCCGTCGCGACCGCACGGGACGCGGTGACGAATTCGATGCGGTAAGCATCGTCGTTGTCGGGGTCGCGGTGGTCGCCGAGCCGGTACTCGCCGGTGGGGTCGGCGGCCAGCCGCTCGGGCCCGTCGCCCTGGTCGAGCTCGATGTACCCGCGCCGGCACAGCCAGGGGTCGGGGAGCGTGAGCTTGCCGGCGGTGCCGATGATCTCCAGCTCGTCGCGGCGGGGGTAGTCCAGGGCGACGTCGAGCTGGGCCAGCGCGTCCCCGGGCAACGTGAACGTCGCCGCGAGCCGCAGGTCACCCCCGTCGGCGCCCTCGGCAGGGTCGATGACCCGCGCCGCCGACACCGCAAGGGGCTGGCCGCCGAACAGCCGGATCGCGCTGATGCAGTAGCAGCCCAGATCCAGCACCGCGCCGCCGCCCAGGCGGCCGGTGCGGCGGATGTCGCCGGGGTCGACGCTGACCGTGAGGGCCGCCCGGATGAACCCGACCTCACCGATCCGACCCTCGGCGAGCAGCCGCTGGGCAAGCAGGGTCTGTGGGTGGTGGCGCCACATGAGGCCCTCGATACACAGCCGGTCGGCGGCGTCGGCGGCGTCAAAGCAGGCGGCCGCGTCGGCGGCGGACACGGCCAACGGCTTCTCGCAGAGCACATGCTTGCCCGCCCGCAGCGCCTTGATGGTCCACTCGGTGTGCAGCGCGATCGGCAGCGGCACATAGACCGCGTCGACCTCCTCGGAGGCCAGCAACTCGTCGTAGGAACCGAAGCTGCGCGGCACGCCCAGCCCGGCGGCGTAGGCGGCGGCCTTCGCGGCATCCCGGCCGGCGACGGCGACGAACTCGGCCTCCTGGGAGTCGCGGATTGCCGTGGCCACGACACGGCCGATGCCGGCGGTGGACAGCATGCCCCAGCGCACCGCGGCCATCAGGCGCCCACCGTTCCCCTCGCGCCGGTGGGCACGTTGTCGTTCGCGGCGTCGAGGAGTGCGGGTCCGGTCCGCCCCTCCTCCGGGAAGTCGAGGGGCAGTCCCGTGCTCAGGTGCTCAACCAGGTCGCGCATCCTCAGCTCCTCCTTGCGGCGATGGTAACCGCCGGTCCCGAGGATCGACACTCATGGTCGACCTCACCGTCCACCGCCGGGAGCCGTTGCGACGTTCGGATCCGGGTCAGCATGAGCGCGCTGGCGGTGACACCGGTGACACCGAGGGCAATCAGGCGTGGGTCGGACTGGTGGAGCCCGAAGATCGTCCAGCACGACAGCTCACCGAGGATGAGCAGCCAGGTTCCAGCTGCGACGCCGGTGAGGTGCGCGGTTCGGTAGGCCGTCCAGAGCGACGGCATGACCTGGAGGATGAAGGCGACGGTGAGCAGCGTGCCCAGGCCGCTGCGGCCGGCCACGGTGAAGCCGGCCACGAGCAGCGCGACCCAGCCGCCGATTACGATCGCCGGGCGCGCCCTGGCCTGCCCGCGCCGGGCCAGCATGGTCGCCAGAATGCCGGCCAGCAGGGTCGCCGAGACGGCCGGGACCAGCGCCGACCAGTAGGCCGAGGCCGTGAAGTAGGCGAACCAGGCGGCGTTGTTCACGCTGGTGAGGGTGGCCCACGACCAGGAGACGCCGGCGGTGTCATCGGTGGCCCGCAGCTTGCGGAGCTGGGGCAGGAACTGGGGGATCGCGAACGCCGCCGCGACGATCGGCAGGTAGTCGAGGAGGTCACCCATGGATGGTTCGTCGCCTCCAGCACGAATGAGGGTTCGATGACGGAAAGGTATGTCACTGGCGCCGAGATTTGGTTGCGGATCTATGCGCGAACGGCTCGACCTCTGCAATGATTCTCGCCATGGACGCGATTGACCGGAAGATCATTGCCGAGCTGCAAGCGGAGGGGCGGCTCACGGTGACCGAGCTGGCCCAGCGGGTCGGGCTCAGCGTCGCTCCCTGCCACCGACGACTGCGCGAGCTGGAACGCGCCGGAGCGATCCGCGGCTACCGAGCCGTCGTCGATCCCGCCGCCATCGGCCTCGGCTTCGAGGTCCTGGTCCAGGTGACGATGGACCGAGAGGACGCCGCCACGGTCGCCGACTTCGAGCGCGGCCTGGCCGACATCCCCGAGGTCCGCCACGCCGAACGGCTCTTCGGCGACCCCGACTACCTGCTCCGCGTGGCCACCGCCGACATCGCCGCCTACCAGACCCTCCGCGACGAGCAACTCGCCACCCTCCCCGGAGTGGGTCGGCTCACCTCCACCATCGTCATGAAACGCATCGTCGAGGACCGCCCCTACCCCCTCGCACCGACCGGCCCTCGCCCACACCCCAGGCGCTAGCGAGGTGAGCTGTCCCGGAGGGATCCGGCGTCCAGCCGCCCTCCGCGCCGCGGCGCCCGCCGGGCGAGGCACTCCCGCATCCGTCCGCCGTCGAGCGGGCTCGCCCGCCTACAGCGAGCGGATCACCCGGGCCGGGTTGCCGACCGCGATCACGTTGGCGGGCAGATCCTTGACCACCACCGCGCCGGCACCGACCACGGTGTTCTCGCCGATGCTGACCCCGGGACCGACGATCACCCCACCGCCTAGCCAGACGTTGTCGCCAACGCTGATCGGCTTGGCCGCCTCCCACTTGGCCCGGCGTGCCTCCGGCTCCACCGGATGGGTCGGGGTCAGAAACTGGACGTTGGGCCCGACCTGCACGTCGTCGCCGATCCGTATGGTCGCCACGTCCAACAGGACCACCCCGAAGTTGATGAAGGTCCGCGCCCCGACATGGGTCTGGTAGCCGTAGTCGCAGTACAGCGGCGGGCGGATCTCGGTGCCCTCCCCCATCGACCCCAACAGCTCGGCGAGCAGGGCCCGCCGGGCCTCGGGGTCGGTGGGGTCGCTGGCGTTGAACTGGCTGGTCAGCTTGAGGGCCCGCTGACAGTCGGCGGCCAGCTGGGGGTCGTCGGCGATGTACAGCTCGCCGGCCAGCATCCGCTCCCGCTGGCTGCGCCCATCCGGCGGTCCCGGTGCCTGGTCGCTCATGACAGGACCGTACCCACCAGTCGCCGCCCCGACTCGAGACCACTTAGAGCGCCCAGGGCGCTACTCTGAGCGCATGACCGTACGAGAACTCCTGGCCCAGCTCCAGCACGTGCCCCGCGACCTGGAGGTCCTGGCCTTCGAGGCCGGCTGTGAGGACTACCTCGAACGCGAGGTCGACGAGCTCGAGGTCCAGGGCGGCCGGGTCTACCTGCACCTTGGGGCCCGACGCGACGAGCCCCGGCCACGCTAGCCAGCGCGGGCCATGGCCGAGCTGGATCCTGACCAGGAGGCGGCCCTGCGGCGGCTGCGGGCCGCCTTCGGCTTCGTCGAGGTCCTGCGGGTCATTGACCATGACATGGACCAGGACCAGGACGACGCCCCGATCGAGGAGGGCGAGCAGGGACCACCGGCAGACCGGTAGGTCAGCTCGCCAGCGGCGCGCTGCGGCGGCACACGACCCGCTGGCGCTGGTTCGGATCGGGCCGCGGCAGCTGGTAGGTGGCCGTCCAGGCCGGGTGCTCGGCCGCGGTGTGCCCCTCCAGGTCCCAGGGGTCGGGGAACCAGCGGCCGCAGCCCTTGATCGGGCAGCCCCACTGCCCCCGAGGCTGGCCCGGGTCGTGGAGGCCGAGCAGGGTGCCGGGCTGGGCGAGGCGGACCTCCAGGCAGGGGATGCAGATGAGGACCGTGAACAGGCCCTCGATCTCACTGAATGGTCCGGTGAAGGTCCCGCAGAAGGAACAGTGCGGCCCCACTCCGCACCCCCGTTGCTCGAACTGGTGTTCGAGCAACGATAGCAGTTGCCGAATGGCGGGAGACGCGCCTTCTCAGGTTGGTCTGGTGGTGCCGGGCGGCCCGGCCAGCACCGTGGGGACGTACTCCAGCAGCTGCAGCCGACCGTCGAAGGTGCGGCTGTCAACCATGTCGAGGGCGACGTCGGGGTAGCCGTCGTAGATCCGTTCCCGACCGGTGCTTCCGGTGATGACTGGGAAGACGACCACGCGGAACCGGTCCACGAGCCCGGCTTTCAGGAGCGAGCGGCACAGGGTGAGGCTACCCAGGGTCCGCATGGACTTGGGAGCGTTGTCCTTCATCTCCCGCACGGCTTCGACGGGGTCCTTGGTGACCAGCTGGGTGTTCCGCCAGGCCAGCGGCTCGGTCAAGGTGGTCGAGAAGACGACCTTCGACAGGCCCGCCAGGACATCGGTACCCGGCTCGCCGTCGGTGGCCAAGCCGGACATGACCCGATAGGTGTTGGCGCCCATCAGGACCGTGTAGTCCGCCTCCGGGTGGTCTCCCAACCAGGCGAGGTACTCGGGCCCTTCCAGGCCCCACCAGCCGGGCCAGCCCTCGGCGGCCCCGTAGCCATCGAGCGAGGTGATGAAGTCGACGACCAGTTCTGCCATCTGCGGTTCCTTTGCGTGAATCGGGCGTGGCTCTCCGCCGCCGACAAGCCGCTACGCAGTGCTCCCAGCGGGACCCTACCGCGACTCCAGCGCCTGCGCCGAGCAGCGCGTCCACCAGCACCTGGGATCGCCTAATCTGGTGTGGTGGGCGACGACATCTGGGCCAGGTTGGCTGACCAGTTCGCCGATGAGGCGTACGCCTCGGTGAAGGGGCTCGTCCGCACCTACGTGTTGCACCAGCAGCTGCTCGAGCATCTGCCGCCGCCTCCAGCGCCTCTGCTCGATGTCGGCGGTGGCGCGGGTCACCAGTCGTTCCCGCTGGCCCAAGCCGGTTACGAGGTGACGTTGCTCGACCCGTCGGCGGCGATGCTGGACAAAGCTCAACAGCGGCTCCAGCGGCTGCCTGCCGAGGCCCAGCGACGGGTGACGCTCGTGCAGGCCGACGGCGAGCACGCCGACGAGGCGGTGGATGGCCGGCGCTTCGCCGCCGTGTTGTGCCATGGCGTGCTCGGGTACCTGGAGCAGCCCAAGCCCCTGGTCAACCAGCTGTGCGAGTGCGCGGCCGCCGGTGGCATCGTCTCGATCATGACGGGCAACGCCAAAGCGATGGCGGTGCGCCCGGCTTTGGAACGGCGGTGGGACGACGCCCTGGCGGCGTTCGACGCCAGAACCGAGATCGGGGTGCTGGGAGTGCCGGGCCGAGCCGACACTGTGGAGGAACTCAGCGAGCTCCTGCAGAGCCGCGGCGTGGACCCACTGCGGTGGTACGGGGTCTGGCTGTTCGTCGACTGGCTCGAGTTCAGCGGAGCCGAGTTAGACCCCAGCGATGCAAAGCAGGTAGCGGCGACGGCCGCGGTCGAGCTCGAAGCCAGCCGACGAGACCCCTACCGCCAGCTCAGTCGCGTCTTTCATCTCGTGGGACGCAAGCGTCCGAGCTGACTGGTGGGTCAGGCCCCGTCCTGGGCGGAGAGGTCCTTGTCCTCCATCTCCCACGCATGGTCGAGGGTGTGGTAGGCGGAGTGGCGGATGAGGAATGGGAGCGTCCACGACCGCATGCGCTTGACCTCCCCGGCGTTGTACGCGCGCATCGCCGCGACGTAGGTTTCCCGATGCTGGCGCAGCCCATCCGGGGGAAGCGCCGCGCCCTCCGGAATCCGCAGCCCGACCTGTTTCGCGAAGTCCTCGCTCTCGGTGCGGATGGTGTGGCGGATGATCTTGTCGCGGTCGCGCCCTCCCCCACGGGGGCCCTTGCGCATCTCCGGCGAGACCCGCGCCGCGACGCCGTCGAAGAATGCCCAGCAGGCCCGCAGGAGCGTGATCCCGCGATCGAACTCCGCCTCGTCCATCGGCCCCTGTTCGGTCGCGGACGGCGAGAACGAGATGCCCCAGAAGTCGGTCGAACCGGTTCCGACCTTGTCCTCCACGATCTCGAGGGGCCCGGCGGTGTCGAACTCGGGCGCCATCCCGGCGAGCCCCGCGACCGGCCGGTAGCGCTCCCGATAGGACTCGAGCGTCTCCAGGGCGAGCTCGGCGCTTTTCGCGCCCCGACTCCACCCTGGCCAGTCGATGCCGAAGGCCACCGACCGCTTCCCCTTGGGCCCGCGTTCGACAACGGTACGGACAGGCATAGCTCAGTATCGCATGGCCTACCGCCTGGCCATGGCGACCCGGAGGCGTTCTTCCGGGGTGATGAGGTGGTCGTGGTCGTCCCCGTCGAGGTCGCGCTTCCTCGACGCATGGGACCAGGCGCATGATGAGGCGCCGACCCGCTCCGACACCCAGGAGGCGCCGCCATGGCCGTCCCGCTGTCCCTCGGTCCGGTTCATCACCTGCGGCTCACGGTCACCGACGTCGAGCGATCCAGGGCCTTCTACACCGAGCTGCTCGGGTTCCAGATCGCCATGGACACGCCCCCGCCGGCTGACGACCCCCACCACGACCTGGCCACCGACCTACTGCAGGACGGCATCGTCATGATCAACGGCGACCTGCTGCTGGGGCTGCGCCCGGTAGATGCCGCACGGGCCAGCGACCGCTTCGACCCCTTCCGCTGCGGCCTTGACCACTTGAGCTTCGCCGTGGCCGGTCGAGCTGAGCTGGAGGCGGCCGCCCGGGCCTTCGAGGAGCGTGGCGTGGAGCACAGCGCCATCACCGACCTGCCGCCGTTCGGCATCGCGGTGCTGCCGTTCAAGGACCCCGACGGGTTGGCACTGGAGCTCACTGCTCCGCTCTAGTGACCGAACCGGACCGCCTGAGTCCGGTCAGATCATGGCTGGTGGACTGACACCGGGACCGACAGCCTTCCGTAGGATCCGCGGTACCGGTCCCGGGCCGCGCGCCCACTACGGACCTCACAGGAAAGCCAACACGGTGAGAACG
>DATENJ010000083.1:0-13643 GCA_035275125.1 Actinomycetes bacterium
GCTCCAGGTCGTGCAGCAGGGCCAGGGCCTCCGCGGTCGCTGCCGCCCGGGCCCGGCGCCGCGCCGCCCGCAGATGGAACACCAGCATCCCCGGACCCTACCGGGACCGGCCTCCTAGAGGGTGCTGGAGAAGTACTCGAGGGCGGTCTTGGTCTTGGTCTGCTGCTCGCCGTACAGGTCGACGCCCCGGTCGGCCAGGAACGCCCGGGCCTCGGCGGCGACCTGGAAGCCTTCGGTGGGACCGCACTTGGTCGACAGCTCCAGGATCCGGTCCCCGTCCGGGTACAGCCACAGCTCGGCCACCAGCCGCCGGGAGAAGCCCTTGGGGGTGAACTTGAGCTTGAGGACGTTGATCGGCCCCAGCACCGTCAGGTCGTTCATCTCAAGGCCCTCGGGGGCGTGGGCCTCGTAGAAGGCCCGCTGCTGCTTGGAGAACAGCTTGCGGATGGCCCGGTCGCCGGCCGCGACCTGCCTGACGGCGTCGCCCGGGCCGATGGCGCCCTTGAACGAGGCCGAGCAGACATAGCCGCCGGGCATGGCGTCGACCTCGACGACCATGGTCTTGGCGTTGCGGACGCTGGCGGGCAGGTCGCCGGGGACGATCGGGCGGAGCTTGACCACGGTGTCGTCGCCGCGGCCCTGGACCCGCCGGGCCCGGACGACCACGCCCTCGCGGTTGAGGCGCAGGTCAGGGGTGTCGAAGAAGAACACCTGGCGGATCTGGGCCTCGAGGGGGTCCATGCCGAGGCCGGTGACGGTGGCACGGCGTTCGGAGTCGGGGACGGTCAGCTTGAGCTCGACGCTGTCGGCGTGGGTGGTCAGGGCCAGCATCTCCTGCAGCTGGGCGTCGGTCAGCCGTTTGGTGGCCCGCTTGCTCGCTGTGGCCATGGAATGCTCCTTTCCGGTTCGCGGTCAGCGACCCGGAGCCAGCCTGACCCAGGCAGGGCGACCACACATCACCCTTCCAGGATGAACCTTGGCCAAATCACCCCCGACGCCGCGCTCTGGGAGCCCCGCCTGTTCGGCGACCCCGACGCCGCCATCGCCGCCTTCAGTGCACGACCACCTCAAGGAGCACGATGAGCAGCCCGAACAGCCCGTTGACGATCCCGGCGACGACCGCGGTGGGCCAGCCCCAGCGCTGGCGGCGGGCGTAGAGGATGCCCCAGGCCACCAGCTCGGCAACGCCCAGCCAGAGGGCCACGCGGATGGCCTGCTCGTGCTCGAGCCCGCCAAGGGTCCCAATGGCCAGCACCACCAGCAGCGGGGCCGGGCCCTCGAGCAGCGGCCGCTCCTCGACCATGGCCGCCCGCACCACCGACCACTCCAGCCGCCTGGCCCCCCGGAGGTGGTGGGAGAGGGATTGGGCGTACACGTGGGCCAGCCAGAACACGAACAGGGTGGCCACCGCCAGCGTGAGCGGCTTGCTGTGGGAGGAGCTGCTCGCCGCCCCGGCGATCACCGCCATGGCCGCGATGATCCCGTAGATCGCCGCGGGGGTGTCAGGGGCGAAGACATTCCAGCGGGTGTTCCGCGCGGTCGCCTCGGACATCGGCGCTCCTTGCCGTGCGGTGGACCAGGCCACAGCAATTCTGCGACTGCGGGGACCCAGGCACATCATCCGCAGAGGGTGATCCCATCCCTGACGGCATCCTGGTCGTCCATCGGGCACAATCCTGCGGCAGGTCAAGGTGACACCGACGCGAGGGGGACGACCCATGGCAGGGGAGATCAGCACCATCATCTATCCGGTCAAGGACCTTGGCAGCGCCAAGGAGCTGTACGGCAGGCTGCTCGGGACCGAGCCGGTCGTCGACGAGCCCTACTACGTCCAGTTCAACGTCGGCGGCCAGCAGATCGGCCTCGACCCCCGCGGCCACGCCAAGGGCATGACCGGGCCGGTCCCCTATGTGCCGGTCGACGACATCCAGGCCGCCCTGACCCAGCTGCGGGAGGCCGGGGCCGAGGAGCGCCAGCCGCCGAGCAACGTCGGCGGCGGCCGGCTCGTCGCCCTGGTCGCCGACCCCGACGGGAACCTGACCGGCCTGATGCAGGACACCTAGCCGCGCACCCGCCGCAGGACGTGCAGCAGGTACTCCTTGCGGTTCAGCGGGTTGTGGTCGGTCCGCGGGCGGGACGGGACGGGGCCGCGGACCGGCCGGTAGTGGTCGAAGGCGGCCTCCAGCACCCCCTCCCCGCCGGTCAGGCCGGGCAGCTGCTGGGTCAGCTGATGCACCCGGGCGGCCGGGATCTCCCCCTCGACCAGGTACGACGAGCCCTGGGGGATGGTCGCCCGCGGCACAGCCCCCAGCCCGGCCAGGACGGGCAGGACCTGGCCGAAGGTGTCGGCCGGGAGCTCGAGCTGGAAGCGGTGCATCGGCTCGTAGACCCTGGTGCCGGCCCGGGTCAGGGCGTCCATCAGGACCAGCGGGGTCAGCTGGCGGAAGTCCCTGGCCGTGCTCGACATGCTCTTGTCGAAGGTGGCGTGGGCGTGGCTCTGCCGTGGCCAGTAGCCGGAGTGGGTCATGGTGACGACGCAGTCGGTCACCTGCCAGCCGTGGACTCCCTGGCCCAGGGTCTCGGTCACGGTGTCCTCGACGGCCACGAAGAAGGCGTACGGCATCGACCCGAGCTCGACCTCCAGCCGGAACCTGACCCCGACGCCGGCCGGGGCCGGGTCGACCCGCAGCCCGACGGTGGCCAGGAACGGGTTGGGGTCCTTGGCGATGTGCTCGACCGCCGCCCCGCTGCCGACCGGCCGTTCGATGCAGATGGTGGTGCTCTCGCGGAAGCTCACCTCAAGGCCGAAGTCGTCGGCCAGGGTCGCCTGGATCACCTCCTTCTGGACCTCGCCGTAGAGCGACACCGAGACCTCCTGGCGCAGGTCGTCCTGGCGGAGGTTGATCAGCGGGTCCTGCTCGGCCAGCTGGGCCAGGGCGACGTGGAGGGCGCCCCGGTCGGCCGGGCGGCCGGGGACGACCACCGTCTCGAGGGTCGGCGGGGCGAACTGGCCCTCAGCCACCTGGGCCGCTGGCGACCCGCCGACGGTGTCGCCGATCCGGACCTCGGCCAACCCCCACAGCTTGGCGATCTGCCCGGCCGCGACCGACGGCCGGGCCACGGCCGCGCCCCGCTCGAACACGCTGATGGCGGTGACCTTGCCCTCGTGGTCGCCGTGGCGGCCACCGAAGGCGAGCCGGTCCCGCACCCCGATCGTGCCCGAGAACATCCGAACGTAGGCGATCTTCTCGCCGGCCGGGCCGCGCTCGACCTTGAACACCGCCCCCGCGACCGGGTCGCCGGCGTCGCCGGCGGCGGCCGGCAGCAGCTCGGTGATCCCGGCGGCCAGGGCGTCGACCCCGGCGCCGGTGATGGCCGAGCCGAAGAACACCGGGTGGACCAGGGCCCGGCGGGTCTGGGCGGCCAGCTCGCGGCGGAGCCGGCGGTAGGGGAGGGCCGTCTCGTCGTCCAGGTACGCGGCCACCAGCGCGTCGTCGTGGTCGCCGAGCAGGTCGGCCAGCCGGGCGGTGAACCCGTGGTCGGCGGCGCCGTAGGGGACGAACCCGGGGTCGCGGGTGCCGAGGCCGCGCACCGACCCCATGGCCACGACCGCCGGCGTCAGCCGGTCGGCGAGCTCTCGCAGGACCCGCTCGTCGTCGGCCCCGGCGCGGTCGAGCTTGTTCACGAACACCAGCGTCGGCAGGCGCAGCCGCCGCAGGCTGCGCATGAGCACGCGGGTCTGGGGCTGCACCCCCTCGACGGCCGAGACGACCAGCACGACCCCGTCGAGCACGCCCAGCACCCGCTCCACCTCGGCGATGAAGTCGGGGTGGCCGGGCGTGTCGATCAGGTTGATTGTCGTGTCGCCGACCACGAACGACACCACCGCCGACTTGATGGTGATGCCGCGCTGGCGCTCCAGGGCCAGCGAGTCGGTCTGGGTGCTGCCGGCGTCGACGCTGCCGACCTCGTCGATGACCCCGGCGGCGAACAGCAGCCGCTCGGTCAGGGTCGTCTTCCCTGCGTCGACGTGGGCCAGGATCCCCAGGTTGAGTGTGCGCACGACCCGTCGAGCACACCAGACCCCCACCCGGCGGGCAAGCGATTTGCGCTCGTGCTTAAATGTCTAGACATATTGCCGGGTCGAGGGTGAGGGGTGCTGGATGCCGACGTCGCACCGGGTGGCCATGCTGGGCACCGGCCTGATCGGGGACTTCTACACCATGACGCTGCACGGCCGGCGCGGCCGCGACCAGGTCCAGGTCGTGTACTCGCGGACCGAGGAGCGGGGGGAGGCGTTCCGGCGGCGGTGGGGCATCCCGGCCTCAACGACCAGCGTCGAGGAGGCGGTCAACCACCCCGAGGTCGACACCGTGGTCGTCGGGCTGCCCAACCACCTGCACGAGGAGGCGGTGACGGCCGCGGCCGCCGCCGGCAAGGCCGTGCTGGTGACCAAGCCGCTGGCCCGCAGCGCCGCCGAGGCCGGCCGGATCCTGGCCGCGGTCGAGCGGGCCGGGGTCTTCGGGGGGTACCTGGAGGACCTCGTCTACACCCCCAAGACCCGCAAGGCGCTGGCCTCGACCCAGTCGGGGGCGGTCGGGGACGTGCTCTGGGTGCGGAGCCGCGAGACCCACCCGGGGCCGCACAGCGCCTGGTTCTGGGACGCCGCCCAGGCCGGCGGCGGGGCCATCGTCGACCTCGGCTGCCACTGCATCGAGATCGTCCGGTCGTTCGTCGGCAAGGGGAACCGGCCCGTCGAGGTGATGTGCTGGGCCGACACCCTCGTCCACCCGATCGAGGCCGAGGACAACGCCATCGCCCTGATCCGCTTCGAGTCAGGCGCCGTCGGCCAGTTCGAGGTCAGCTGGACCTTCCGCGGCGGGATGGACCTGCGCGACGAGGTCGCCGGCACCGAGGGCACGATCTGGCTCAACCACTTCCTGCGCACCGGCTTCGAGATGTTCACCTCCGGCCAGGGCGGCTATGTGGCCGAGAAGGCCGAGGCCGAGGCGGGCTGGCAGTTCCCGGTGGGCGACGAGGTGGCCGAGCTCGGCTACACCGACATGTTCGCCGACATGTTCGACGCCATGGAGCAGGGCCGCGACCCGACAGAGACCCTCTACGACGGCTACGTCGTCAACGCCGTCATGGACGCCTGCTACCGCTCGGCCACCTCCCGGGCCTGGGAGCAGGTCGAGCTGGACTGGCGCGGCGGGGTCGCCCCCCGTGTGGCCAAGGCCGAGCGGACCGAGGACGGCCTGGTCGTCATCAAGGAGGAGCACCTGCCAGACGGCCGGCGCAAGCTCATCCTCAAGGACCCGGCCTCTGGCGCCTTCCTCGACCGGGTCCGCTAGACCACGTAGGGGGCGACCGCGTTGCGGGCCAGCAGGAACCCGGCCTTGACCTGCTCGTCGCTGCCCTCGAACCCGCGGTCCTCGTGCTCGATGACGACGCAGCCGTCGTAGCCGGCCTGGTAGAGGGCGGCCAGGAACCGGTCCCAGTGGATCTCGCCCAGCCCGGGCAGGCGCGGGACCTGCCAGCCGATCCCGGCCGACATGACGCCGTGCTCGTACAGCCCCTCCCGGTCGATCTGGAGGTCCTTGGCGTGGACGTGGTGGAGCCGGGAGCCGAACTCGCGCACCACCCGCTCGATGTCGATCATCTGCCAGACCAGGTGGGAGGGGTCCAGGTTGAGCCCGAGGGTGTCGTCGTCGAACCAGCCGAAGATCTCCCGCCAGGTCGCGGGGGCGTAGAACAGGTTGTGGCCGCCCGGCCACTCGTCCTGGCTGAAGATCATCGGGCAGTTCTCGATGGCCAGCTTGACCCCGTGGTCGCGGGCGTAGGCGACCAGGTCGGGCAGGAACCCGCGGGCGGCCTCGATGTTCTCGCGCAGCGGCCGGGTCGCGTCGGCCCCGACGAAGGTGTTGACCACCGGGACGCCCAGCTTGGCCGCCCCGCCGATGAGGACCCGCAGGTGGTCGACGGCCTCGGCGCGCACCGCCGGGTCGGGGTGCAGCGGGTTGGGGTAGTAGCCGAGCCCGCTGATCTGGATGCCGCGGCCGGCCAGGTCCCCGGCCAGCTCCTTGGCCTGGGCGTCGGACAGGCCGGCGACGTCGATGTGGGACACCCCGGCGTAGCGGCGGGCTTCGCCGTCCCTGCGGGGCCAGCAGGCCACCTCGAGGGCGGCGAAGCCGTTGCCGGCGGCCCAGTCGGCGACCTCGGTGAGCGGGGTGTCGGGGAAGGCGGCGGTGAGCAGCCCGAGCTTCATGGTGCGTCCCTCCTGACTGGCGCCCAGGTCCTGGACCCGGCGGACTCGGTCACGGCCTGGCAGACGAGGGCAACGTCGTGCCCGTCGGCGAAGGTTGGGTAGGCGGGGTCGGGGGCGGGCCGGCCGGCGGCGACGTCGGCGTAGACGGCCGCGAACAGCCCGCGGAAGGTGTCGGGGTAGCCCTCGACGTGGCCGGCCGGGTAGCCGGTGACGGCCGCCCCCGCCGCCGACATCAGCGCCGGGTCCTTGGGGACGAGCTCGTTGGGCCGGCCCCGGTGCCCGACCCACAGGTACTCCGGCTCCTCCGAGACCCAGGCCAGCGACCGCCGGGAGCCGTTCAGCTCCCAGCTGAGCCGGTTCTTGCGGCCGGCCGACACCTGGCTGACCGAGCACAGCCCGCGCACGCCGCCCTCGAGCCGCAGCAGGATGCCGGCGGCGTCGTCGCTGGTCATGGGCTCCCGGACCCGCTCGACGTCGTCGGCCACCCCGGCCGCGGCGAAGGTGCCGACCTCGCCGAGGGGGTGGTTGCGTTCGGGCACGAAGGTGTGGAGGTCGGCCAGGACCTCGGTGACCCGGCGGCCGGTGACGAAGCCGACCAGGTCGAGCCAGTGCGACCCGATGTCGGCCACGGCCCGCAGGCCGCCCTGGCGACTGGCGACCAGCCGCCAGTTCCAGTCGGTCTCCTCCAGCAGCCAGTCCTGGTGGTAGCTGCCGGTGACGTACCGGGGCTCGCCGATCTCGCCGGCCCGGACCAGCCCGGCGGCGTTGTGGTTGTGGGGGGCGAACCGCAGGTTGAAGCAGACCGCGTTGACCAGCCCGTAGGCCGCGGCCAGCTCGGCCAGGGCGGCCGTCTCGGCGGCGCTGACCCCGAGCGGCTTCTCGCAGACCACATGCCGGCCGGCCCGCAGGGCGGCGGCGGCCTGGCTGGCGTGGACGTCGTTGGGGCTGGTGACATGCACGACGGCCAGCGAGTCGTCGGCGACCAGGGCCTCGACCGAGTCATACGCGGTGGCCAGCCCGAGCCGGCCGGCCACCTCCCGGGCCCGGGCCGGGGTGCGGCCGGCGACCCCGGCGACCTCGACCCCGAGCCGCCGCAGGGCCTCGGTGTGGGTCTCGGCCATCCAGCCGGTCCCGACGATCCCGACCCGGGTGCCGGCGACCTCGCCCATCTCAGGCCCCCCGCTGGCCCGTGAGCCGCACGTACACCCAGGCCAGGGCGAGGACGATCAGCCCGTAGAGGATCTGGCGGAACGCCTCGGTGGTGTCGAGGGTGAGCAGCAGCCGGTTGAGCACGGTCAGGATCAGCGCCCCCAGGATGGTGCCGGTGTAGCCGCCGACCCCGCCGAGGATCGAGGTCCCGCCGATCACCGCCGCCGCCACCGACGGCAGCAGGTAGGCGTTGGTCTGGTCGGGCCCGACCGACCCGCTGATCCCGGAGAACAGCAGCCCGCCCAGCGCCGCCAGCAGCGCCGACAGCACGTACACGGCCAGCAGGACCTGCCAGATGCGGACCCCGGCGAGGCGGCAGGCGATCGGGTTGTCGCCCACCGCGTACACCGCCCGGCCCAGCCCGGTGCGCGACAGCCCGAAGATCAGCCCGGCCGCCACCAGCGCCCACACGAGCACGTTGTTGGGGACGGGGCCGAACAGGGTACCCGAGGCGACCGTGCGCAGGACCGGCAGCAGCCGGGTCGACCCGGACAGGAAGCCGTCGCCGACCAGCCCGACCGTGACCACCCCGAGCAGGACGCTGGCCATGCCGAGGGTCATGATCAGCGGGTTGACCTTGAACACCCCGACCCCGACCCCGTTGACGGTCCCGACGGCCAGGCCCACGAGCAGGGCCAGGCTCAGGGCGGCCAGCGGCCCCTGGCCGCTCTGGTTGGCGGCCACATAGGCGGCGAAGTTGGCCGTCATGACGGTCGACAGGTCGATCCCGCCGGTCAGCATGCAGAGTGTCTGGCTGGCCGCCAGGATGGCCAGGGGGCAGGCCAGCAGCAGGGTCGAGCGGACCCCGTTGGGGGTGAACATGCCCGGGGCGACCAGCCCGGTGACGACATAGAGGAGCAGCAGGACGCCGGAGAGGGCGACGGCCGGGCGGTCGACCAGGGTCTGGCGCCAGTCGCGGGCGGCCGGGTCGGCCACGGCGGTGGTCATCTCGCCCTCCGGGGGATCTGGAGCAGGCCGCCGATCATCACGACCACGATGATGATGATCCCGCGGGCGACCTCGGCGTAGTTGGGGTCCCAGCCCAGCCCGAGCATCAGCGGCGCGATCAGGGCCAGGCAGAACGCGGCCAGGACGGGGCCGAGCAGGGTGCCCGACCCGCCCATCAGGGCCACCCCGCCCAGCACGACCGCGGCCACGCTGGTCAGGGTGGCGGTGGCCCCGATGGAGGCCCTGGGCTCGCCGCTGCCGGTGAAGGCGGTCGTGACCAGCCCGGCCAGCCCGGAGAAGAGCCCGCCCATCACATAGGCGGTGATCCGGGTCCGGCCGACGTTGAGGCCGGACAGGAAGGCGGCGGCCCGGTCGCTGCCGACGGCGTAGGTGGCGATGCCGAGCCGGCTGCGCTTGAACGGCACCCAGACCAGCAGGAAGATCCCGGCCAGCCACAGGGCGGCCGGCAGGGGCTGGTCGAACCCGCCGACCAGCAGCTCCTGGAACCGGAGGTTGGTGCCGCCGCCGGGGCCGTCGAGCACGATCAGGGCCAGGCCGGCCAGGATGAAGCTGGCGGCCAGGGTGACCACGATGTCGGGGACGCCGGAGACCACGGCCACGGTCCCGATGATGCCCGACAGCACCATGGCCACGACCACGACCAGCAGGGCGACCAGCACCACCGGCCCAAGGCCCTGGTCCAGCATGAGGCGGGCGGCGATGCAGTTGGTCAGGACCATCATCGCCCCCACCGACAGGTCGATCCCGCCGGAGATGACGATCACCGTCTGGGCCATGGCCAGCAGGGCCAGGGTCATGGTCCCGGCGACGATGCCGCGGACCTCGAAGGCCCCGAAGGCCGGGATCTGGGAGGAGCGCCACAGGATCAGCACGCCGAGCAGCACGGCCACCCCGACCACCCAGCCCTGACGGCGGGCGAACCGTTCCAGCCGGCCGGTGGGGCGGGGGAGCGGCGTGGCCACCTCGGCCCTTGGGGTGGCCGTCATACCGCCGTCACCTCGAGGCCGTGGGCGGCGGTGAGCAGGTCGGTCTCCGACGCCGTCGGTGGCAGCTCGGCTACGATGGCGCCGTTGTGGAGCACGGCCGCCCGGTCGCAGACCAGCCCGATCTCGCGCAGCTCGCTGGTGAACATCACGATGGCCGCGCCGGCGTCGGCCAGCTCCCGGACCAGGTCGTAGATCTGGTGCTTGGTGCCGACGTCGATGCCCCGGGTCGGGTCGAACAGCAGCAGGGTCCGGAACCCGGCGGCCAGCCAGCGGCCGATGGTCAGCTTCTGCTGGTTGCCGCCGGACAGCCGCCTGGCCTGGGCGGCGGCCCGGGTGTCGATCGACAGCCGCTCGACCGCCTCGGCGACCTGGCGCCGTTCCCGGCCGGTGTTGATCGGCCCCCAGCGGCGCAGCCGGTTGAACAGGGGGATGGCGATGTTCTCGCGGATGGGGCGCTGGGGGAGCAGGGCCATGAGCCGATTGCTCGGCACCAGCACGACCCCGCGGCGGATGGCGTCATAGGGGTGCCGGGCCGTCAGGGGCCGGCCGTCGACCAGGATCTCACCCCCGGCGGCGCGGGTGTTGCCGGACAGGATCTCGAACAGCCGGTCCTGACCCTGGCCCTCGAGCGCGGCCAGCCCAAGGACCTCACCGGCCTTGACCTCGAAGGAGACGCCGGCATCCTGGCGGTCGATGAGCAGGTCGCGGACGACCAGCCGAGGCGCCTCCTCCTCGTCCCGCTCCCTGGCCGCACGCCGCTCCCGGGCCACGTCGCGGACCCCGGCCGAGGCCTCGCCGAGCATGGCGGCCACGATCTGGCTCTCGCCGCCCTCCCCGGGGTGGAAGGAGGCCACGTTGCGGCCGTCGCGGAGCACGGTGCACATGTCGCAGTGCTCGCGGACCTCGGCCAGCCGGTGGGAGATGAACAGCACCGACCGGTTGCGCTGCTTCCAGCGGCCCATGACGGCGAAGACCCGCTCGGACAGGTCGGGGGGCAGGGCGGCGGTGATCTCGTCCAGCATCAGCAGCTGGGGGTCGAAGACCAGCGCCCTGGCCAGGTCGAGCATCCGCAGGAACGGCAGGGGGATGTCGCGGACCTGCTCGTCCAGGTCGAGCCCGTCCAGGTCCATCGCCGCCAGCTCGCGCCGGACGTCGGCCACCTCGACCCCGGTGAGCCGGAGGTTCTGGGCCACGGTGAGGTCCCGGATCAGGGCCGGGTCCTGGTAGACCGGGGCCAGGCCCCTGGCCCTGGCCTCGGTCGGGCTGTGCAGCTGCACCGGCTCGCCGTTGACGGCGACGGTGCCGCTGTCGTTGCGGAGCACGCCGGTGAGGATCTTGACCAGGGTCGACTTGCCGGCGCCGTTGGCCCCGAGGAGAGCGTGGACCTCGCCAGGGGCGACCGACAGGTCGACCGCCCGCAGAGCGACCACCGGGCCAAATGCCTTGGCCACGGCGGTCGTCTGCAGGAGCGGTTGTGACATCGGAGGGTCGGGTTCGAGCTACTCGCCCGGGCCCTTGCAGGCGAACAGCTGGTCGTTGGTGTAGGTGGTGTAGGGCTTCACCGACACGGCCGCCGAGAAGCTGGCGTCGCGGTCGGGGAAGCTGTTGGCCTCGAGCGTCGACTTGTTCTTGTCGAGGTCCCAGACCTCGGGGGTCAGCAGCGTCTCGCGCTCAACCTGCTTGCCCTGGAGGACGTCAAGGGCGATGGCCGTGCCGACCCCGCCGATGACCGCCGGGTTGGTGACGGCCGCCCCCGGCGACCCGTCCAGCAGCTGCTGGATGAACTGGTTGTTGTCGGCGCCGACGACCGGGACCGGGTCCTTGCCGACGGTCTTGAAGGCGTTGACCACGGTGTAGTCGATCCCAGAGGTCCAGATGCCGTCGTAGCTCCCGCTGGTCAGCTCCTGCACGGCGATGTCGCCGCCCTTGGTGAAGTCCCAGCCGGTGAAGACCTCCTTCACCGAGATGTCCGGGTTCTTGGACATGACCTCCTGGAAGCCCTTGTCACGGTCGGAGTCGGCGGGCACGCCGTCGATCCCGCGCATGTACAGGACCTTGCCCTTGCCGCCCAGCTTGTCGGACAGCCACTGCGCGCCCAGGCGGCCGTAGGCGACCTGGTCGTTGGTGGCCACATAGGCCGTCGGGGCCGAAACGGCCTGGTCGACGGCCACGACCACGATGTTCTTCTTGGTCGCCTGCTCGATCACCGGGTTGAGCTTCTCCCGGTCGGACGGGTTGACGATGATGGCGTTGGCGCCCTGGGAGATCAGGTTCTGGAGATCCTGGATCTGCTCGGTCGGGCCGCCGTTCTTGGAGATGGCGATGACCTTGCTGACCTTGCCGCTGGCCAGCGCCTGGGCCTTGACCGAGCAGATCATCTGCTCGCGCCAGCCGTTGCCGGCCAGGGTGTTGCTGACGCCGATGACGTAGTTGCCGCTCTGGCCCGACCCGGACCCGCTCCCACCCGAGGCCGCGTCGTCGTCGCCACCGCCGCAGGCCGTCACGACCAGGCCCAAGGCGGCGACCAGGATGCCGACCCGCATCCAGCTGGGACGCCTCATACGTGCTCCTCCCTTCCTGCGAGCACCCGCGCCAGGCGACGCGCGTGCTCGTCGTAGGCCGCGTCGAACAGGCGCGCGGACTCCTCGTTGCCGACCACCGACCCGCTGGTCAGCACCGGTGGCATGCCGCCGCGGGCCACCAGCAGCCGCGCGGTCCGGACCTTGATCTCGTTGACGACGGCGACCCCGGCCACGCTCGAGCCGGGCCCGACCGGGGTGGCCAGGCCGTCGATGGAGACGAGCGCGTCGCCGATCGGGGTGCCGAGGTCGATGACCACGTCGGCGTGGTCGAGCAGCCGGGTCCCGGAGGAGTGGCCGGCGGTGGCCGCCCGGGACTCGGCCACCGAGGTCACCGCGACCACCGGCAGGCCGCGGTCGCGCGCCCCCATGGCCATCTCGATCGGGTTGGCGGTGATGCCGCGGGCGCTGAACACGACCATCGCGTCCGGCGGCGACAGGTGGAAGTTGCGCAGGATGACCTCGGCCAGCCCCTCGACCCGCTCGATGAACATGGCCTGGCGCTGCCCGTTGGTCCCGACCACCTGGGTGTGGAAGGTGGTCGACAGCTCGACCATCGGGTGGAAGCCGGGATAGGACCCGTAGCGGGGGAACATCTCCTCGACCGACATGCGGCTGTGGCCGGTGCCGAACAGGTGGACAAGGCCGCCGTCGCCGATCGCGGTGGCGCAGATGGCGGCGGCGGCGTCCAGGGCCGCCCCCTGGGTCGCGTCGAGCTTCTCGAGCAGGGCGATGGCCGCCCGTGTCCAGCCGGTCGAGGCCACCTCGCCGCCTACTTGTCTAGACATGATTCAGACCATATCGTGGAGCCATGGCGCCGTCAACGAAGGCCCACAAGTCCGGACAGACCCGCTACCGGGCCATCGAGGGCTACCTGAGATCGCTGGTCGAGGGGGCCGGGCCGGGGGACCCGCTGCCCAGCGAGGCCGAGCTGTGCGAGCGGTTCTCGGTGAGCCGGATGACCGTGCGCCAGGCCCTCCAGGAGCTGACCAACGACGGGCTGGTGGAGCGCCGCCGGGGGCAGGGGACCTTCGTCGCCCACCGCCCGGTCCACCGGCACCCGGGGGTGTTCCTGTCCTTCACCGAGGAGATGAACCGGCGCGGGGTGCAGGCGACCAGCCGGCTGCTATCGGCGGGCATGGACGACCCCCGCCGGCCCGAGATCCTCGACCTCGGGCTCGCCGCCGACAGCAAGGTCGTCCGGGTCGTGCGGGTGCGGCTGGCCGACGGCGTCCCGGTCGCCCTCGAGGACGCGGCCCTGGTGCCCGAGCTCGGCTGGGTCCTCGACGACGACCTGGGCGCCGGGTCGCTGCACGGCGCCCTGGCCGTCCGGGGTGTGGTCGCCACCCGGGCCACCGGGACGATCACGGCCCGCCTGGCCAGGGCCAGCGAGACCGAGCTGCTCGACCTGACCCCCCAGTCGGCCCTCCTGGTCGAGCTGCGGATCCTGTTCGACCAGGACGGGCGGGTGTTCGAGCGCACCGAGACCCGCTATGCGGCCGACCGCTACGTGATTGACGTGGTCCACACCCACCCCTGACGGCCAGAGCGGCTCAGCGCCCGCTGCGCTCCCGGGCCCAGAGGGCGGCGCCGATGGCCCCGGCGCCCGGGCCGAGGGCCGCCGGCACGATC
>DATENJ010000084.1:0-3207 GCA_035275125.1 Actinomycetes bacterium
CAGGCCCGCTGGCACAACGCCGGCCGGGTCCCGCCGGGCCGGCCGCCGGCCGAGGTCGGGATCTGCGCCTCGGGCGGCGGCATCCGCTCGGCCTCGGTCACCCTTGGGGCGCTCCAGGCGCTCCAGCACGACGTCCTGTCACGGGCCAGGTACCTGGTGTCGGTGTCGGGCGGCGGCTACATGACCGGCGCCTTCCAGCTGGCCCTGACCCGGGCCAACCCGGGGGCCGAGTCGCTGGCCACACCGGCGGACGTGTTCACGCCCGGGTCGGCCGAGGAGGACCACCTGCGACGCCACGGCAAGTACCTGGCCGACGGCGGCCGCGAGTGGGCGACCGCGCTTGGGGTGGTGCTGCGCGGGGTGGCGGCGTCGCTGGCCCTGCTGACCCTCGGCGTGGTCGTCGTCGGGGTCGGCCTCAACGCCTTCTACCGGGCGGCGCCGGTGGTCGACGTCACCCGGCTCCTGCCCCGGTTCGACCCGGCCGCCGGGAACGGCCCGGCGCCGTTCCCGGCCCCGACGGCCGCGGTGTGGCGGACGCTTGGGGTGGGGGCGGCCATCGCCGCGGCCGCCTGGGTGGTGGTGATCGTCGGGCTGCTGGCCAGCAACGACCGGCTCGGCCTGGCTCGGGGCGCCCGCAACCTGTTCCGGGCCGCCGTCGGGATCACCGCGGTCGTGGCCGTCTACGCCGTCGCCGTGCCGGCGGTCGTCTGGACGATGGCCAGGCTCACCTGGGCGACCGGGGTCGACCGCCCGATCCCGGCCGCCTCCTTCACCGCCGTGGCCACCACCCTGATCACCTGGTTCGGCGCCCTGGCCAGCACCCTGTGGCGCCGCACGGAGCGGCTGGCCGCCAGCGGCGGCAAGGTCGGACCGCTGCGCTGGCTGGTCGGCCGCCGAGGCCAGGGCGAGGTGGTCGAGCAGCAGGTGGCCACCGGGCTCGGGCAGCAGCTGATCGTCTGGGCGGTGCATGGCGTACTGACCTTCGTGTTCGTGTTCGTGGCCGCCTGGACGACCGCGGCCGCCCACCGGTGGCCGGCCTGGGTGGGCCTGGCCCTGCTGGCGGTGCTGCTCGGGGCCGGCTTCCTGATCGACCAGACCTGGCTGAGCCTCCACCCCTTCTACCGGACCCGGCTGGCCTCGGCCTTCGCCGTCCGCCGGGCCCACATGCCCGACGGCGGCACCGGCGCGCTGGCCTACGAGATCGAGGAGCCGACCACCCTCAGCACCTACGGCGGCCGGCCCGACGGGTTCCCGCAGGTCATCTTCGTGGCCGCCGCCGCCCTGTCGGGCCAGTCGCGGACCCCGCCGGGCCGCCGCTCGGCCGCGTTCACCATGTCGGCCGACTACGTCGGCGGGCCCGAGGTGGGCTGGGTCCGGACCAGCACCCTCGAGGAGACCTGCAAGCCGGCCGTGCGCCGGGACGTGACCGTTCAGGCGGCGATGGCCGTGTCCGGGGCGGCGATCGCCTCGGCCATGGGCCGCCACGCCGCCGCCGTGCAGCGGCTGCTGGCCCTGTCCAACGTCCGGCTCGGCACCTGGCTGCCCAACCCGGCGTTCCTGGCCGTGCTCGGCCGGCCCAACGCCAGCTGGCGGGCCCCGCGCCTGCCCAACGCCCGCCGGCTCCCCTACCAGCTGCGCGAGATCATCGGCGCCTACCCGGCCGAGGGCCGCATGCTGCTGTGCACCGACGGCGGCCACTGGGAGAACCTGGGCCTTGTCGAGCTGCTGCGCCACCGCTGCCGGACCGTCTACTGCATCGACGCCAGCGGCGACGCGCCGCCGTTCGCGACCACCCTGGCCGAAGCCATCACCCTGGCCTACGAGGAGCTGGGGGTCCGGATCACCCTGCGCGACCCCACCGGCCTGGTCCCGGGCAGCGCCGCCCCCCTGTCGCCCCCGGAGGTCCTGGAGCGGCTCAACGCCCGCCTGTCACGGTCCGCGGTCGCCCTGGCCGACGTCGAGTACCCGGAGGCGTTCGCGACCACCGAGGGCGAGGCCCCGTCGCGCCACGGCACCCTGATCGTGGCCAAGGCCCTGCTCACCCCGGACATGCCGTACGAGCTGCTCACCTACGCGCTCAAGGAGACCGCCTTCCCGCGCCAGAGCACCGGCGACCAGTTCTTCGACCACGCCCAGTTCGACGCCTACCGGGCCCTCGGCTTCCACATCGGCACCGCCGCCCTGACCGCCGGGAAGCCCCAGCCCGACTAGGTCAGCTCGCGGGCCCGGGTCACGGCCGGCCGGTCCAGCGGTGGGCGCCATCGACCCGGGTCACGGTGCCGAAGGGCTCCGGGAAGTGGGCCGGGGCCAGCCACATGCCCTCGGTCTCGATCCGGTCGAGGAGCCGGCGCCTGGTCCCCCTGGCCACCTCGGGCTGGACGTCGCTGCCGGGGCCCCAGTCGGGCTCGCCGACCTGGGCCGGGTGGTTGGCGACGTCGCCCCAGAGCAGCGCCGCCTGCTCCCCCGAGCGGACCAGCAGGCTCTGGGAGCCGGGGGTGTGCCCGGGCGTGTGGAGCAGGCCGAGCTCGGCGTCCAGGGTGCGGTCGCCCTCCAGCAGCTCGGCTACCCCGAGGGCCTGGAGCGGGGCGACGCACCGGTCGAAGGCCTCCCGGTCGTCCTCGTCGCCATAGGTCGCGAACAGCTCCCAGTCGGACCGCTGGACCAGGTAACGGGCCCGCGGGAACAGAGGCCGGGGCCGGTCGCCGTCCCAGGCCAGGTTCCAGCCGATGTGGTCAAGGTGCAGGTGGGTGAGGACGACCAGGTCGATCTCGTCCGGCTCGACCCCAGCCTCGGCCAGGCCACGGGGCAGCTGCCCCGGGACCCCCATCCAGCTGGCGCCGGGCGTCCCGGGCCCACCGACCCCGGTGTCGACCAGCACGACCCGGTCGCGGCCCCGGACCACGAAGCACCAGTCGCGCAGCCGCCAGCGGCCCGGCCCGCCGAACGCCGCCGGGTGGCGTTGCCGCCACGGCTCCCAGGCGGCCGCCTCCACCTGGGGGAAGGCCAGCTCAAGCGGGGCCGGGAAGTCGCCGGTGACGTCGCACACCGCGGTGATCCGAACGGTCCCGACGTCAAGGGTTGGCGCGCTCATGGTCGACCATTCTGTCACGGCCCGTGCCGGCGACGAGCTCGTCTCCCTTCAGCTCCGCAGCCGGTAGAAGCGCCAGAACGGGTTGTCGACGGCCACGACCTCGACGGCGGTGAACC
>DATENJ010000085.1:0-3135 GCA_035275125.1 Actinomycetes bacterium
GAGCTCGAGCCGGTGGGGATCCTGGCCGCCTACGCCCTCACCGACCTGGAGCCCGACCCGGCGCGGTGCATGACCGAGGCCGGTCCGCTGCTGGAGCGGCTGGCCGAGCGGGTCGCCGGCGACTGGGTGACCGACGACGCAAGGAGATGACCAGCCGATGACCGCACCTGGCAGCGACCGGCCCGCCGTCGACGTCCCGCTGTTCCTCAACGGCGAAGGCATGCGGGGCGGGCGCGTCCACCCCCACATCGCCCACCACCGGTTCCTGGGCGAGACCAGGACCGCCGCGCGGTACCGCTTCTACGTCTACGAGGGCCGCTTCCCGGCGCTGTGGCCGGTCGCCGAGGGCGGCGTGTCGGTGCCCGGGGAGCTGGTCGGGCTGTCCCTGACGGCCGTCCGCGACGAGTTCATGCCCGTCGAGCCGCCCGAGCTGGAGCTCGGGGTGGTGGAGCTGGCCGACGGCGCGGCCGCCCTGGCCGTGATCCTGCGGCCCGACGTCCACGCCCGCGGCACCGGGCTGACCGACATCTCCGACTACGGCGGCTGGCGGGCCTATCTTGAGCAGCGGTGACGGCTTCCGGGCGGCTCGGGAGGAGACGGTGACCGGGTACGACACGGTCCTGCGCGCCCGCCGCCTGGTCACGGCGGCGGGGGAGACCAGCGGCTGCGTCGGGGTCAGCGACGGGCGGGTCGCGGCCGTCGCGCCCCTCGACGCCGGCCTCGACGGACGGCGCGTGGTCGAGCTCGGCGACGACGTCGTCCTCCTCCCCGGCCTGGTCGACACCCACGTGCACGTCAACGAGCCGGGCCGAACCGAGTGGGAGGGGTTCGCGACCGCGACCCGCGCCGCCGCCGCCGGCGGCGTGACCACCATCGTCGACATGCCGCTCAACAGCATCCCGCCGACCGTTGACCTGGCCGCGCTGGAGACCAAGCGCAAGAGCGCCGACGGCCAGTGCTTCGTCGACGTCGGCTTCTGGGGCGGCGCTGTCCCCGGCAACCTGGCGGAGCTTCGCGGGCTGCACGACGCCGGCGTGTCCGGCTTCAAGTGCTTCCTGCTCCACTCCGGCGTCGACGAGTTCCCTCCGCTGCATCCGGCGAACCTCGACGCCTACATGGCCACGCTGGCCGCCTTCGACGGGTTGCTGATCGTCCATGCCGAGGACTCCACCGCCATCGAGCGCGCCCCCGCCCCCCACGGCCGGCACTACCAGGACTTCCTCGCCTCCCGCCCCCGGACGGCCGAGAACCTGGCCGTCGCCCACGTCATCGAGGCGGCCCGGGCCACCGGAGCACGGGCCCATATCCTGCACCTGTCCTCGAACGACGCGCTGCCCATGCTGGCCAGCGCGCGGCACGACGGGGTCCGCGTGACGGCCGAGACCTGTCCCCACTACCTCGCCCTCAGCGCCGAGGAGGTGCCCGACGGGGCCACCCAGTTCAAGTGCTGCCCGCCGGTCCGCGAGGCGTCCAACCGGGAGCTGCTCTGGCAGGGCGTGGCCGACGGCACCATCGACTGCGTCGTCTCGGACCACTCGCCGTCCACGCCGGAGCTCAAGCGCCTCGACATCGGCGACTTCGGGGTGGCCTGGGGCGGGATCTCCTCTCTCGAGGTCGCCATGCCGGTGGTGTGGACCGAGGCCCGCCGGCGCGGCTTCACCCTGGCCGACGTGGTCCGCTGGATGGCCGAGGGCCCGGCCCGGCTGGCCGGGCTGGAGCGCAAGGGCAGGATCGCGCCTGGCTACGACGCCGACTTCTGCGTCCTCGCCCCCGACGACACCTTCGTGGTCGACCCCCGGCGGCTGCACCACCGGCACCCCATCACCCCCTACAGCGGTCGAACGCTGGCCGGGGTCGTCCGCGGCACCTGGCTGCGCGGCCAGGAGCTGACCGGCGACCAGCCGCGCGGCCGCCTGCTCACCAGAGGAGGAACCTGACCATGGGCGACGACGACTTCACCCGGCTGCCCGACCTGGCCTCGCGGCTGCTGGGCGGGGGCGTGGTCCACGCCAACGACGAGCTGTTCGCCGAGCGGGAGAACCTCATCAAGCCCGAGGCCCCCGCCTACTCGACCTACACCTTCGGGCACAAGGGCCAGGTCTACGACGGGTGGGAGACACGGCGGCGGCGCGAGCCCGGCCACGACCACGCGATCGTGCGGCTCGGGGTGGCCGGGGTGGTGCGGGGCGTGGTCGTCGACACCGCCTTCTTCAAGGGCAACTACCCGCCCGAGGTGTCGGTCGAGGGGACCGGGGTCGAGGGCTACCCGTCGCCGGCCGAGCTCCAGGAGGCCGAGTGGGTGCCCCTGGTGCCGCGCTCGCCCGTGAAGGGCGACGCCCAGAACCCGTTCCCGGTCGCGGCGCCGCAGCGCTGCACCCACGTGCGGCTGTCGATCTACCCCGACGGCGGGGTGGCCCGGCTGCGCGTCCACGGCGAGGTCGTCCCCGACCCGCGCTTCCTGTCCACCGGCGACCTCGACCTGGCCGCCCTGGTCAACGGGGGCGTGGTGACGGGCTGCAGCAACATGTTCTACTCGTCGCCGACCAACCTCATCTCCCCCGGCGAGGCCCGGGTGATGGGGGAGGGGTGGGAGACGGCCCGGCGGCGCGACGACGCCAACGACTGGGTCGAGCTGGCCCTTGCCGGGCCGGGGGTCGTGCGGCTGGCCGAGATCGACACCCGCTACTTCGTCGGCAACGCCCCCGGGTGGGCGTCGCTCGGCGGCCGGGACGGCCGGACCGGGACCGACGACCCGGACGCCTGGGTCGAGCTGCTGCCGCGGACCCGGCTGCAACCCGACACGCGGCACCTGTTCCGGCTGCCGGACGGCCCCCAGGTGACGGCGGTGCGCCTCGACGTGTTCCCCGACGGCGGCCTTGCCCGCATCCGGCTGCACGGGGAGCTCAGCGCGGAGGGTCTGGCCAGCCTGGGGCTGCGCTGGCTCAACAGCCTGCCCGTCGACCAGGCGGGCCAGGTGCTGTCGACCTGCTGCGCGTCGCGAACCTGGGTCGGGCGGGTCGCCGCCGGGCGGCCCTACGCCGACCTCGACGCCCTGGCGCAGGCCTCCGACGACGCCGTCCGGGCGCTCGACCGGGACGACCTGGCCGAGGCGCTGGCGGCGCATCCGCGGATCGG